>UQAI01000056.1 GCA_900538885.1 uncultured Mollicutes bacterium | reverse complement strand
CGA
Organism: uncultured Mollicutes bacterium; assembly: GCA_900538885.1. GTDB lineage: Bacteria > Bacillota_I > Bacilli_A > ML615J-28 > CAG-313 > UMGS75. Next base: position 10,209 of record UQAI01000056.1, on the reverse strand, counting down.
TGATTGACAAACCGTCAGTGTTCGTGTACACAATCTAGTGTACACGAACAAAACGTCAATGAAAAAAATATTAATGCCTTGAAAATAATTGTTAAATATGATACAATGATATCGGAGTGATATGAATATGAAAAGATTAATTCAAATATTTCTACTTTTTTTAATGGTCTTAACAATGACAAGTTGCAAGAAAAACCAAAAAAACCAATTAGAAGGATCATTTGATAAGGTAGATTTCCATATTAGTGGTATTTACATTGAAATGGAAAAAGATCAAAATTATCGAGTAGATAGATTAAATCCAAGTATTTATTATGATCATACATCTCAAAAAGTTGAAACTAATAGGGGTGGGTTTAATTTAGAGTACTCAAATATAATGAATCAAACCACAGAAGAAGATGGTGTTATTATTGTTAAAATATTTGTAAATATTCTTTTTCCAAGACAAACTAGTGAAAAAATCAATATTTATGTTGTTAAAGAAAAAAATAACGGAACTCACTATGTTGACCAAAGTATGGGTGATATTATAGATGTAACTAAAGCAGGAAGTTACCGCATTAATTATAAATACATTAATAATAATCAAAAATATAGATTCCAATTTGAAATTAAATATTCTAGAAAAGAGGCATAATTATGAAAGGTTTTAAAAATAGTTGGATTATAACAGAAGAAGGTAAAATTAAAGGTAATTTAATTATCGAAGATGGCTTAATTAAAGCATTAGGAAATGACACTACTGAAGATTTAGTAGAATTAAATGAAGATTTAGTAGTTATTCCTGGTTTTATTGATGAACATATCCATGGTGCAGCTGGCAGTGATGCGATGGATGGCACGATAGAAGATTTGAAAAAAATTGCATGTGCTCTTGCTAGTGAAGGTACAACAGGATTTTTAGCTACTACCATGACTCAAAGTCCCGAAAATATTACTAAAGCTTTAAAAGCAGTCAAAGAGTATCGTGAAAGTAATATTCCTGATGGTGCAGAAATTTTAGGTGTACATTTAGAAGGCCCTTTTATTGCGAAAGAACATGTAGGTGCACAACCTCTTGAATATGTTGCTGAACCTAAAGTTGAAACATTTAAAAAGTATGAAGAAGCAAGTGGTAACAATATTAGAATTGTAACTTTAGCTCCTGAAGTACCTAGTGCTTTAGATTTAATTAAATATCTAAAATCTCGTAATGTTGTAGCATCAGTTGGTCATACAGGCTCTAAATATGAAGATGTAAGAAAAGCAATTGAAGCAGGTGCTTCTAACGCTACACACACATATAATGCGATGAAAGGCATTCATCACCGTGAAGTTGGCACCGTTGGTGCAACATTCTTATTTGATGAATTAAATGCTGAGATTATTTGTGATGGTATTCACGTTTCTGCTCCAGCAATTAAGCTACTTTATAAAAATAAACCACATGATAAATTTACCTTAATCACTGATGCAATGCGTGCAAAACATATGCCTGATGGCGATTATGAACTTGGTGGTCAACCCGTAATTGTTAAAAATAATGAAGCTCGTCTTCATGATGGTACTCTAGCAGGTAGTGTTCTTAAAATGAATTTAGCTGTTAAAAATGTGATGAAGTTTTTAGATTTACCACTTGAAGAAGTTGTAAAATACGCTACAATTAATCCAGCACGTAATCTACACGTTGATGATGTTATGGGAAGTATTAGGGTTGGCAAACGTGCAAACCTAGTAGTTGTTGACCAAGATATGAATGTTCATATGACAATTCGTGATGGAAAAGTAGTTTACAGAAAGGATATCTAAAAATGAAAAAACATTTGTCACTTTATTATTATTTAGCTATATGGGCTGTTGTTGTAGGCCTATTTAATGCCTTACTATTTATTATCGATAAAAACCATACAACTACTTTTTGGGTTACATATGGTTTTGTAATGGGATCATTCGTAATGAATTTAGTTGGATTTATGATTGCTCCTCGCAATAAACAAAGAATTAATACAGTTACTACATTTTGTTTTATGTATGCAGTTGTTTGCTTATTAAGCGGTATTATTTTCTTTATTTTTCCAAAAGTTCCAGTAGCAGTTATTATTTGTGTATATTTAGTGTTTACAGCAGCTTTTGTGATATTACTAGTATTTGGAATGATGAATCAAACTCAAATAAAAGAAAATCCTCAAAAGCAACAAGAAGTTTTTGATATGTCACAACTTGTAACTTATCTTCAAGATATTCAAAAATTAAGCACTAATGTAGCAGTTAGAAATGGCATTAATGATTTAGTTAACTTCGCTATGGGGGCAACAACAAATATTAAGGAATTACCAGAAGTTGAGGAAGTTGAAAAACAAATATTTGAATATGCTTCATTTATTAAGAAAAATGTTGAACATGATGAAATCAATAATGTGTTCTACAACATTGATAGAGTTAAAAAACTACTAAAAGAACGTGAAGCAAAATTAAGATAAAAATGTTCACACTATGTCAAAGTAGTGTGAATTTCTATATTAGGAGGCAAAATGCTTAAGATTGAAAATTATACAAAAACCTATGATAATGGTAAAACTGCCGTTCATAACCTATCCCTAAATGTTGAAAAGGGTGATTTATTCGCTTTTATAGGTCATAATGGAGCAGGCAAATCCACTACGATTAAATCAGTAGTAGGAATCTTACCATTTACAGAAGGTAATATTTATATTGATGGAATGTCCGTAAAAGATAATTCCATTAAGTGTAAACAAATTATTGGCTATATTCCTGATAATCCTGATCTTTATGAATCATTAACGGGAACCGCCTATTTAAATTTTATTGCGGACTTATTTGGAGTATCTAAGGAAAAAAGAAAAGAAATAATTGATGATTATGCGAAAAAATTTGAACTTATTGACGATTTAAATAATTATATTAGTTCTTACTCCCATGGAATGAAACAAAAATTAGCTTTAATTTCAGCTTTTGTTCATGAACCAAAATTACTTGTATTAGATGAACCATTTGTAGGGCTTGATCCCAAAGCAACATTTATTGTTAAAAATGTCATGAAGGAATTTTGTGAAAATGGAGGAGCAATTTTCTTTTCTACACATATTTTAGAGGTTGCTCAAAAGCTATGTAATAAAATAGCTATTATCAAAAATGGTGAACTTGTGGTAAGTGGAAAAATGGAAGAAGTAACAAAAGATAATTCACTTGAAGATGTGTTCATGGAGTTAACTAGTCATGAATAAAACGCTGTTACTAATTAAAAATTATTTTTCATGCTTTTTAGGGAACCTTGGAAGAAGAAAAAGTGAAAAAGCTAAATATGGTGGAGGCGTCTTAATACTTTTAATAATGGGGGTAATCTTCCTTTATTTATTTATTAACCTTGCGATTGGGTCAGTTGAACAAGCATTAAAGACAAATTATCCAATTGTAGCGTTATATGTGACTTCATCTATGGGGCTTGTCTTTATTTTACTAATGACAATTACCAAGAGTACTACCCCTACTAAGCATCGTGATGATGAATTACTATTATCACTACCAGTTTCAAAATCTAATATAATTGTTGCGAAAACATTTTATAATTATTTATTTGATTTAGCAATTGTTGGTATGACACTTTTACCATCATATATTGTTTATTATATTTATGTACCTAATGTAAGCATAATGCTCATTATTAGAGGGCTTGTTTTAGTTATTCTATTACCAATGTTCTCAAATGCGTTAGGATATTTTATTAGTTTGTTATTTACATTACTTACAAGAAAATTAAAACATTTTAGAATTATTCAATCATTTATTACGATGATTGCGATGCTTGTTTTTCTCGCCGCATACTATGGTATTACGGTAATTTCAACTACTAATAATATGTTAGGTTCTAAATTAATTTTAGAATTTAAGCCATTACAATGGATGGTTAATTATGTAGATAAATGCGAATTAACATCAATTTTGATTATTCTTCTAATAACAGTAGTTCCATTTATTCTTAGTATAATTGTTAAAAGTGCTTTACTTGGTAAAACTTTTGGAAGTTATAAAAATAAAAGTCATGAGATTAAATATACTGTGTCAACTCCATTAAAGTCATTATATCATTTAGAAATATCAAGGTATTTTAATTTACCAATATATGTTATTAATACTTTATTTGGTGGAGTTCTATTATTGATTATGACAGCTTCAATTACCATTCTCGCAAAAGCAGGCATTAAGGTAACAGATTTACTAGTTAGTGCTGGTGTTAAAAATATTGATAAATATTATATTTTGATTATTGTTTTATTATTTGAGTTTACAATTATAACTATTTGTACGACTTCTGCCTCGATTTCTTTAGAGGGTAAGAATTTATGGATTTTGAAAGCTCATCCCGTATCCGAAAAATCAATATTTTTATCAAAAATCTTATTGAATCTTACCGTTTCCTTTTTTCCAATTGTAATATCATCGATTATTATATCCTTTAATATTGGGTTTATTTACTTGCCACTTATTTTAGGAATATCACTTGTGTCTTCATTTATTGTTGCACAAGTTGGGCTATTATGTAACTTATATTATCCAAAATTAGAGTGGGAAAGTGAAGCAACCCCAATAAAACAAAGTATGTCTGTAGCTCTTGCATTTGGATTTAATGCGATGGCATTAGTTATTCCTTTTATTGCTTATTTCTTTTTAGAACCGTATATTGGTAGTATTTTTAGTTTACTAACTATTATGATAATATATATAATTGAAGCTATTATTATCTGGATATTCTTAAACAAAAAAGGAACAAATCTATTTAAAAGATTATATAATTAAGGTATTGGCAAATAAAAAATTTATGTTCAAGTATTTGTAAATGATAAAAATTAAATTGGTGGTGATTAAAATGAAGAAATTAATATTAGCAGAAAAACCCTCAGTTGCTCGTGAAATTGCCCGAGTACTTGGATGTAAACAAAATATGCCAGGTGCAATATTCAGTACAAACTACATTGTAACATGGGCTTTAGGTCATTTGGTAACACTTGCGACACCAGAAGAATTATCAAAAGAATGGCAAATCTGGAAATTAGAAACATTACCAATGATTCCTGAAAAATTTGAAACAAGGGTTATAAAAGAAACATCTAAACAATTTCAAAATGTAAAAACTTTACTTAAAAGTAATGAAATAAGTGAACTAATTATCGCAACAGATGCAGGCCGAGAAGGAGAACTTGTTGCGAGATGGATTATAAATAAAGTGGGTTTCAATAAACCAATTAAAAGACTTTGGATTTCATCAATGACAGATAAAGCGATAAAAGATGGTTTCAACAATCTTAAAGATGCCAAACTTTATAATAATTTATATTATAGTGCCGAGTCAAGAGCGATTGCGGACTGGTTGGTGGGATTAAATGTAACAAGAGCCTTAACTTGCAAATATAATGCTCAGTTATCAGCAGGTCGCGTACAAACGCCAACTCTTGCGATGATAACCTCAAGAGAAGAAGAAATTAATAAATTTATACCAAAGGAATATTATCAAATTATATTAAAAATAAAAGGTGTAGAGTTTACTTATCAAGAAAATAATCAAGATAAAAGATTGTTTGATAAAGATGTTGCCATTAAACTTGTTGAACAAATTAAAAAAGAAAAAATAGTGGTGAGTGATATCAAAAAAACTAATAAGCATGAACTTCCCCCACTACTTTATGATTTAACCACCCTTCAACAAGATGGTAATCGACTTTATAATTTAACTCCTAAAAATACGTTAGATATTATTCAAAAATTATATGAAGTAGATAAATACTTAACATACCCAAGAACTGATTCTAAGTATTTAAGTGATGATATGTATGACACCATTAAAGAACGACTTCAAACAATTACAACTTTGGAGTATCAAAAATATGTTAAAGAAATATTAAGCAAGCCATTAAGTAAGTCAAAAAGAATTTTTGATAATTCAAAAGTAAGTGATCATCATGCGATTATATTAACAGAACAAAAAACTAATCTTTTTAATCTATCAATTAACGAAAAAAGAATATACGACCTTGTTATGAAACGTTTTATTAGTGCTTTTATGACTGATTACATTTATGATCTAATCACTGTTGAGATAAAAGCAGGTAATATTAGTTTTAAAGGTAGAGGTAAAAGAGAAATTGATAAAGGTTTTAAGAAAGTTTATCAAAATGGAGAGTTAGAAGAAGAATTAATAAATGCAATTCCCGAGTTTAGAATTGGTGAGACTTTCACGGGAGTTGAAGTAAACATCAAGAAAGGAATAACTAAAGCTCCAGATCGGTATACTGAGGCCAGTTTACTTGCGGCGATGGAGCATCCTGGTAAGTTTGTTGCTGAAACTACACTTCAAAAAGTTTTAGAACAAGTATCAGGAATTGGTACTCCTGCTACTCGTGCCGATATAATAGAAAGAATTTTTAATGCGGGTTATGTTGAACTAAAAGGAAAAAGCATCTACCCTACGGAAAAAGGTAAACAATTAATTTCGCTAGTTCCAGCTAACTTAAAATCGCCAGCCTTAACAGCTAATTGGGAATTAAGACTTGCAAAAATAGAAAAAGGTACAGATAATAAACAATCTTTCATTAAAGATATGGAAGAAAATACTAAAGAATTAATAAATGAAGTACTACATCAAAATTATAAATATCGTCATGACAATGCTACTAAAGAAAAATGTCCAAATTGTGGAAAAATCCTACTTGAAGTAACCAATAAACATGGTACATCCTTAGTTTGCGTAGATAGAGAATGTGGTTATCACAAAACTATAAGTAAGAACACTAATTTTATGTGTCCAAATTGTAAACGCAAAATGCAAGAAATAATTAGTAAAGATAAAACCATTCTTATTTGTAAATGCGGATATAAAGAAAATAAAGAAAGTTTCATTAGTAAATTAGCTGATAAAAAGGGAGAAATGAATAAAAAAAGTTTAGATAATTATTTACGTAATCAACAAAAAGAAATACCTTCAAATAATCCATTTTTAGACATTTTTAGCACTCTAAAAAAATAAAAAAGCAATTTTAAAATTAAAAAAATTGAATAATGTTATAATAGTAATGTGAAATTTAAATTATCTCTTTCCTACTACTGTTTCGTGATATGGACTAAGTAATTAAATTCTCGCAAAATAGTAAAAGGAGGGAATATTATGGATAAAACAATTGTTTGTAAAGATTGTGGTGCTGAATTTGTATTCACAGAACGTGAACAAGAATTTTACGCTAGTAAAAATTTTAGTGAACCTGTAAGATGTAAAGCTTGCCGTGAAGCACGTAAAGCTCAAAAAGCATTAGAAAAACAAGAAGCACAAAAAGCTGAATAACAAAAAAATAAAGCATTCTATGGACTAGGTCTTATAGAATGCTTTTTTCTTAGGTATTTAATGAAAACTCCTTTTTTAAAACGTATTATATAAGTGAAAGGAGAATCAAAATGATAAAAAAAATAATAGTCAAAAATTTAATTTTTATTTGTTTAAGCTTTTGCATAATGGTTTGTAGTACCGCTTATGCAAGCAATTACACTGGTTATGATAATATTAAAGATATTATAGTTCCAACAGGAAGTAAAGCTAGGCTTCTAGTTCAAATACCTAAAAAGGAAAAAGAACAAGCCATCAAAGATGTGAAATGGAAGTTTATGGGGTGGAGCACTAAAAATATTACCAAACAGCAATTAGTAATTTATGAAGCTAAAACCATTTTTTCACGTTCGAATAAAACAACTGAACCAATTTCATTTAAATACAATGTTACTGATTTAAATGTTGTTACTAATACTACATCATTTACTGGTAGTATTACTTCAAAGGCATCTAGTAAGATTAAGAGCATTTCAATTTCAGGTGAAAATACAATGAAAGTAACAACTGAAAAGGTAATTAAGAAAAGCCACGAGGAAGCAACTAGCTTTATGGTAAATATTTATCCAAATCGTAAAGTATCACTAATTGTTAAGGGATTAGCTGAAGTTACTAATGGTGGTAGTAAGTATTTTTTTCTTGGAATACCATTTAAAAAAGGTAACTATGAATTTATTGATGTGTTGACGGAGTATTATGAATTATATGAAGAAATATGTTAATAAATGTAGTTTATTATTATTAATGATTGTTCCCTTAACGGTAATAGGTTTTATTTCATGTAATAAGAAAGAAGATAAAATGATAATAATCTCGGAGAAAAAACAGTATTTAGGAATAACTAATAATGAGAAAGTAGAACTAACTGTTCCTTTATATATTGAGAAAAGTAAAGACTTTTATTTTAATAAAGAAAAAATAAAGAGCTGTTATTTAAAAGATCGACAAAATGATCAGGTATATGAACTTGAAGTAAATGAGGTAAATAAAACAACCAAAAAAATAACATATGAAAACAAAGATTTATATGCTTATGAATTTATGTTATCATTTGCGTATTGTACAAAAACTCCAATTAGGGTATTAGATGCTTATTTAGATTTAGAATACAAAGATGATGATACCTGTCAAGTTGACATTGGTTCAGTCCTTTTTACCCAAACAAAGTTCAGTAACAAATTAAAAGTTAGAAGAGTAAAACCGGTGGTTAATAATCTTTTAAATATTGATGATACGATATTACCAACAACGGTTGCGGTAATGATAACAATTGAAAATACTAGTGATGAAGAAGTGATAATTCAAGATATAAATATTTTAAATAGTATTGTAACTACGAATTATCAAAAAATTAAACAACTTACAAATTTAGATTATGAGTCAAATACCGATATTAATAAGATAATTAACGATGAATATAAAATGGTTGATAATTCAAAAGCTATTTCTTTAGAATATATTATAAAACCAAATGTAGAGATTAATCTAGTTATTCCATTCAATTATTTGAAACTAGAAACTGTCAAAGAAGCAGGTTTATTAATAAGATATCAATGTCAAAATGAAGAAGAAAATGTTGTATTAGATAATACTCCATTATTTAACAGTAGTTTGCTTATTCCGGATTATTATATTTATGCCTTTGTTCCAAATTGATTTAAAAGATGTTACCAAAAAATATAAAAACAAGGTGATACTAGATAAAATTAATTTAGTTATGGATAATACTAAATATAATATCATTAAAGGATATAACGGCAGTGGTAAATCAACGTTAGTAAAATGTTTAATGCATTTTATAAAATATAATGGCAAAATTGAAAATCAATACAAAATTAGTTATGTTCCTGAAAAAATATATTTACCTAATTTTATGAAAATGTATGAGTTCCTAGAATTAATCACAAAAATAAAACAAGGTGATGCAAATATTGAACAATATTTAGAAAAATTTCAAATCACAAAATACAAAGATAAAGAATTAGGTAAGTTATCACTTGGTACTAAACAAAAGGTAGTAATTATTCAATCATTATTAGAAAGTGTAGATGTGTATATATTTGATGAACCTCTCAATGGATTAGATGATGAGGCGGTAAAAATATTTAGTAAAGAATTACAAAATTTACGGAAAAAGCAAAAATTAATTATTATAATTATGCATGATGATTATCGCTTAAAATTACTTAATAAGCGAGTCATTAGAATAGATGGTGGTAAAGTCTATGTTTAGATTAATGTGGTTACATTTCAAGTATTTACACACTCGTAATAATGTAATTTTAGAATTAATAGGTTTTACTATATTAATTTTGTCATTTTTAATATCATCTAATATCTTTGTGAACTATGAAATAAGATGGGTTAATCAAAAAGAAATATTAATTAGCTATCAAACCTTAGTAATTAATTTATCTAAAATATTTATTCCTTTAGTAAGTTGTTATTTGTTTGGTAGTGGTTTCCTAAAAATAAATGATGATTATAAATTAATTATTATCAAAAAAAGATCAGAAAGAATTAAGTATTTTATAAGCAAACAAATAGTAATCGCAAGTATAGTACTAATGTTTTGTTTACTATGTAATAGTTTTTATTTAATATTTGGTGTTGCAGCAATTCCTAATTTTTCAAAAGAAGGAATAATAAATAATACATGGTTAAATTTATACTTAATTAGTGTTTTTTATGGGTTATTGTCAACTTTTGTAGTTTTAATTACTAAAAGTAGTTTTGGTTATATTATGGTAGTTATCATATATTTTGTTATTCAAATACTTGTGGAAGCGGTAAGTTTAAAAATTAATATATTGCCCTATCTAATTAATAATCATTTA
>UQAI01000055.1 GCA_900538885.1 uncultured Mollicutes bacterium | reverse complement strand
CCCCCAGTAAATGGAAAGGTTATTTTTCAAAAACCCCCATTTTATTTAAAGCACCATTTTGTAAATCTACTATTAGCTTAATATTTTATTTCTTTTTTCTCGCAATAACTAACACTAATGCTAGAGCTGTGCTTGAGGCAATAATGTATTTAATAACTGTATCAGATTTACAGCCGCCTTTTTTTGTCTCTTCTTTTTTAACTGATATGTTAATAACATCACTGGTATATGTGCTAGTTTCATCACCAACCATTACATATACAACTACTTGCTTATATGTATCGTCATTAATAAACCAACCTGCTTCTATTTTTTTCTTAGTTACAGTTCCACTATCTACTACTGTAATATCGTTGCCATTTAAATCAAGTATCTTAATTAAATATGGCACATCAGTAATATCCGTGTTAATATCTACTGTGATAATAAGACTATTTGGTGCTGTGATATTATTACTAGAAACACTTGTTGTAAAATCTATTTTAATATTATTCACTACATCAAACATATTACTAGTCATATAAGTCGAAACACTACCATCTGTTACTTCTAGTTTAATTTGAACATTCTTACTTTCAAAATTATATGTGTTAAAACTGAATGTGAGTACAGATTTATTAACTTTTCCACTTGTTAATAGTCTTTGATAATCAACTCCATTTTCTAAGTACCAAACTTTATAAGTTAGTTCTTTACCTGTAGCATTTGTTACTTTTGTTGTTACCGATACTTTTGAACCCTTTAATACTTGAGATGGAATGGTTGACATAGATTCTATTTTTATTGATTCAACTTCTTCTACTTTACTAAAATCTAGTTTAGTAGTTTCTGCTGAAACATAACCATTAGTGGAAACGACTTTAACATAATAATCATAGTTATCATCATACTTAGGGATTCTGATATTAGCTCTTCCCTCTTTTTCATATGGATCATATTCAACCGCAATTCTTGTTGTTAAATCACTTGAATCAAAAGTAGTTCCCTTTGGTACCTTGTATAATCCATACGCTCTAAATTTAGCTTGTTTATCAAAGCTTAAAACATATTCGTTCGCTAAACTATCATATGTAATTCTGTAATCACTAACCTTTAGCCCAGCTGAATCATTTTCACCACGGTTAATTGGATATACTGGATTATTAGTCCAATTGTTTCTTAAATACTTAACTCCATTTTCATGAGTTGTACTCGCAAATTGATATAAAGTTTCATATGAGTAAAATGCAGAACCTACAATACTATCATATTTTTTAGTATATTTAAGTTGATTTATGATTTCACCATCATCACTAAATTGATCTTTCGCATCACGATATTTGTAAATACCATGAGCTATATAAAGTTTAATATTCTTTAAGCCTTGTTGATTTCTTTTTTCATTTAAGTCACCAACCATTTGAGCCCACCAATCAACGATGTCAGCATAACCTGCAACATTATCTTTAAATGAATAATATACTTGTGGAGCTACATAATCTACTAAACCTTCTTCTACCCATTTCCAAGTGTCCGCAAATAAATCTGAATATGATGAATAAGCACCTGAAGCAGTCAATGAACCAATTGGTGAACATCTATCAAATCCTTCGGTACAATACTGACTATTACTACGCCATACTGCGGCTGGTTTAGAGCCAAATTCAACATTGTCATTATTTTTTTTGTTGTATTCATCAACCATTGCTCTTATTTTTCGCATCATCGAATTTATGCTTTCACGTCTAAAATCACCTAAATTATAGCCTTTTTCCATATGTTCATAGTCAGCGTTATTGTTTTTATATTCTTCATAGTTACCTAAATCGTTAAGAATGTTAGCGCCACTATATGCACTATTATAATTTTGACCACCAGCAAAATTAGTGTTAACTTTATCACTTGAAGTAGAACCATTTAAATAGAAGTAGTCATCAAAATGCATTCCATCTATATCATAATTTTCAATTATTTCTTTTAATGTTTCCACAATAAAATCTTGAACTGCTACTTCGCTTGGGTTTAAAATTAATCTTGTATCATGTTCCCCCATTACAACATATTCAGGATGTTCTTTAGCAAAGTTTCCATCAGCAAGTCTTGATATTGCTTCTTCTTTAAATTTTACAAGTTCTTCATTTTTGTAGTAACTTGCATTTTTGCTTCCATCAGGTAAAACTGAACTAGTTGTAACGCGATATGCATTCATCCAGCATTGAAAATCAAAACCACGTTTATGAGTTTCTTCAATCATCCATTCAAGGGGATCCCATCCTGGGTCAATGCCAGCACCTACTAAAAATTCACTCCATGGATTTAATTTTGATTTATAAAACGCATCGTTAGCAGGTCTAATTTGGAAAAATAACGTATTCATTCCAAATTCTTCCATTCTATCTAGGATTGTTAAAAATTCCTTTTTATAATTTTCAATATCTACTTTACTTGTCCCTTTTTGTTTTCCAATCGCAATATTATATACTGTTGCGACCCAAACACCACGCATTTCAGATTCATCAGATACATACTTTTTAGGTAAAGTAACTGCTCCCCCTTTACCATAATGGTAAATTTTACTTGTTTGACCATTTATTGTTGTAAAAAGATAAGTTTCACCCTCAGGCAATTCATCATCAGCTTTAATGCTAAAACCTAAACCAAGTAACATTACTAGTAAACATAAACTAATAAATATCTTTTTCATAATTATAGTTCATCCTTAAAAATCTTTTTTTGTCTATCAAGTACCGCAAAGCATTCCGCATATTGTTTTTTCATTAAAGCACCGCGGCATCTTGCGAGCGAAGTATAGTAATCAAAATATTTGAAATCACCGCTATTCATAATGAACCAATGAGTTTGAATAGCTTTTTTCCATAACTCATATCCTTCTGTAATATCCACATAAACATATGGAGTGAAGTTATCTGAATCTTCCCAGTTTTCACAAAAATACACAGGAGCATAGTGTCTTTCACCTTTTTTATTTCCGACAACACCTGCTCTAAACTGAGCTTCTTGAACGATTAAATGGGTGTTATTGTGGTCTCTATGCATTGTACTTTGCCAATGCGTTACGATTACATTTGGTTTATATTTAACAATTATATCCACCACTTGGTCTACTACTTCATCATTATTAGGTAATTCGCCATCCGCGTATTTTAAAACTATCGCTTCACCATTTACCATTTTTGCGAAAGTCTCAGCTTCTTTTATTTTTTGAACACGATATTCCGCAGGTGTCATATGAGGTGGATTTCCTCTTTCACCAGCAGTTAAAGCAAGAGTGATATTTTTACCACCCCTCACTGCATTAGTAGCCATAATACCACCAGCAGTAAGTTCCATGTCACCAATGTGTCCGCCTATTGCAAGTATTGTTTTCATATTAATCATTCCTTTCTATTTTTCTTGTTTTAATTCATCTAAATGAGCAATTATAAAATTCGCAAATCTAGCTCTTGCGTCCATATGCAAAATATTTTTACGAGTTGGATGAACGCGATTAGATAGTAAAACAAATGCTACTTCATTTTTTCGATCAATCCAAATATTAGTGCCCGTAAAACCAGTATGTAGAATTGTTTCAGCACTTGTTAATTCACCAGCTGATGAGGCCGGGCCTCTATTAATCCATCCTAAACTTCTCTTTTCTGTAACCATGCTTACTCCATTTTTTTCTTCAACTTGAGGAGTATACAAAACATCAATTGTTGCTTTTGACAAAATTTTTTTTCCTTCAAACATACCATCATTTAAAATCATTTGAAGGAAGTTACTTACATCTTTAACGGTTGAGAAAAGTCCAGCATGACCTGCTATACCACCGAGTGCGTATGATGTTTCATCATGGACAGTTCCCCTAACATAGCCTTGATAAACACTATCATCACGATATTCGGTTGGGGCAATTCTTGAAGAATATACTGGTAAATATGTAGTGTCTACCATTTTTAGTTTATCAAAAATTTCCTCTTTCGCATATTCATTTAATCTTCGTCCTGTGAGTGTTTCAATGATTTTTCCAAGAAGAATATATCCAATATCAGAGTAATGAATTTTGGTTCCTGGTTCATATTTTAATTCAAGATTATTAATTTTTTCCCATACTTCAGCTGGGGTTTTCATCGCATTTGCATGGGGTACTCCTTCAGGTAAACCAGAGGTATGAGTCATTAAATTCCATACTGAAATGTTATCAAATTTAAAGTCAGGCAAGTACTTTTTAACAGGAGCATAAAGCCTTAAAGTTCCTTCTTCAATCAGCTTTAAAGCACAAGTTGTAGTACATATTATTTTAGTTAATGATGCCATATCGTAAATAGTATCAATGTTATTTTCTTCAACATTTGGATACAAACTTTTATTACCAAAACTATTCATGATAACATGGTCTTTAAAGACTATGGCATAGTTCGCTCCAGGAAATGCTTTTTCATTTACTGCGTCTTTTACTAGATTATTAAATTGTTCAATTATTTTCATATATTCTCCATTTGTATTTATAGTTTTATTATACTATATTTTAATTTAATTACCTTATTTTTTACTTTAATTTTTTAAAACCCTGCTAATTCAAGCAGGGCATTTAACTATTTATGAATGATTAAATAATAATTTTTCTTTCCTCTTCTAAGAACAGTATATACATTTCCTATTGCCTTTTCTTTAGTTAAGACTGCTTCAAGGTCTTTGGTTTGAATACCATTAACAAGGGTTGCACCATTAGTGATAAAATCACGGGCTTCACGTTTTGATTTTGCTGCTCCAACATTAACCAAGGCATCAATTAATGGTAAGTCTTCAGTTACTTCTAGACTTGGAACACCATTAAATAATGTTTCAATTTCTTCTTTTGTAAGTTTAGAAATATCACCACTGAATAATGCTTCTGATAATTTTACAGCTTGGTTATACGCATATTCACCATGAACAAGAACAGTCATTTCTCTTGCAAGAGCTTTTTGAGCAGCACGTTTATGTGGTTCTAATTTAAAGTTTTCTTCAAGTTCTTCGATTTGTTCTTTTGTTAAGAATGTAAATTGTTTTAATTCTCTAATTACATCATTGTCTGGAGTGTTAATCCAAAATTGATAGAATGCGTATGGTGATGTTTTTTCAGGATCTAACCAAATAGCACCGCCTTCACTCTTACCAAATTTAGTACCATCACTTTTTGTAAATAGTGGAACGGTAATACCATATGCTTCAGCATCAGCACCATGAATTTTACGGATTAATTCAAGACCACTAGTAATATTACCCCATTGGTCTTGTCCACCAATTTGAAGTGTGCATCCTTTTTCAGCAAATAAATGTTCAAAATCTAATGCCTGTAAAATTTGGTATGAAAATTCTGTATATGATATTCCACTCTCTAGTCTTGCTTTAACAGTTTCTTTATTAATCATGTAACTTACATTAAAGTATTTTCCATATTTTCTTAAGAATGTTAAGATATCAATATTATGAGTCCAATCATAATTGTTTACCATTTCGCATTTAAATAGATTTGATACTTGATGATATAAGCATTCCGCATTATGGACAATGATTTCATTTGATAATAATTGTCTTTCACTTGTTGGTTTAGGATCGCCAATAAAGCCTGTTGCCCCACCAATTAAAAAGACAGGTTTATTTCCAACACTTTCTAATCTTTTCGCAAATAAAAATACAAGCATATGTCCTACGTGTAAACTATCACCAGTTGGATCAGTACCTAAATAAAAAGTAACTTCACCTTTATTAATTTTTTCAATTACAGCTTCGTCTGTAACATTATGGATTAAGCCTCTCCACTTTAATTCTTCAAATAAATTCATTTTCTTTCCTCCTAATAAATAAAATAAAAGTCCTTAAAAGAGTAATAATACACTAATAGTATTTACTACTTTTTAAGGACGATAATAACATTGTTTTAAACAACTTATTCCCGCGGTACCACCTTAATTCAAGCTAAGCTTGCACTTTAATATGATAGGGTATGTATGTAATTCATAAAATAAACTTGTCTACTCTTTCACCAGCCGAGTAGTTCTCTACGTGCCATTTATTTTACTACTTAGTTGAATTACGCCAAATGACATTAAAGTCAATTAATTGATTAATTGATTTATCTTCTGGCAAACTTTCTTCCATTAATTCTGTTAATAAATCCATTGCGGCCTCACCTAATTCATAAATAGGTGTATTAATACAAGTAAGTGTTGGTCTAGATAATTCTGCATACTTAGTATTTTGGAAACCAATTACTTGCATTTCTTCTGGAATATTAATCTTTAGATTTCTTGCTACATTAATTAGTGATACAGCCATTGAATCACGAACCACAATCGCAACATCAGGATGATCTTTATTTAAGGCTTCTTGATATTCTGGTTGGTTTAGTTCGGTTTTTCCGTGAACCCTTAATACAAAAGGTTCAAGACCTGCTTCTTTCATTGCTTCTAGGTAACCTTCAACTTTTATATCATTAACTACATATTTACGTTGACTAGAAACAATCCAAATCTTTTTGTTGCCTCTTGAAATCATTTCTTTAGTAATATCATATGCAGCTTTATAATAATCTATTGATACTGAAGCAAATTCTTTGTCGTTACATACAGTGTTAGTTAAAACTAAACTAGTATTTTGATCTTTCATAATTTCTAAGTGTTCATCAGTGATTTCATCATTAATATATAAGACACCATCAACACTTGAGGACATAATGTTACTCCAAAGTTCTTTCTCGCGTTCTTTTATCGACTCGTTGTTTTGGGCAGGACGATTAACAAATAATCTTAACAAATATCCACGTCGAGCCGCACAATCGGCAATACCATCAACCATACCGGCAATACTACTACGTGTAAGTTCGGGAACCACCACCGCAACAGTTGTTGATTTTGAACTAGCTAAGCCTTTAGCATTTAAATTAGGTTTATAGCCAAGTTCTCTAATAATTCTATTAATCTTATCACGAGTTCCAGGTTTTACTTTTTCTGGATGATTAAGAACTCTGGATACAGTAGCGAGTGAAACACCAGCCGCACCAGCAACATCATAGATTTTAATTTGCGAACTATATTTGTTATCTCCTTTCATAAAACACCTCACTATAATAAATTTACCTATATTATAGCATATTATACATAAAAAAGCAATGGAAATATATGAAAAAATGAAAATATTTTTTCATTTTCATTTTTCCTTTAATATTTGATTGATATATTTATTTACCTCACCAGCGCCTAAAAATATCCAAACCTCATTTAAGTTTTTGTCAATTTCATTAATTACATTTTCATTAAATTTTTCAAACTCATTAAATATCTTGTTAATCTTTGCTTGTTTATACATATCTTTTAATTCACGTTCTGATGCGAAAACTTTTTCAATATATACCTTATCAAATAATCTTAGAACTTTTTTAAATTCTTTTTTAAGCCTTAATGTCCTTGTGTATGTGTGTGGTTGAAAAATTACATTTATTTTATAATCTGGATACTTGAGCCTTATACTCTCACATAAGGCCTTTATTTCAGTTGGATGGTGTGCATAATCATCAATAAGAATAGTATTACCATATTTATATTCAGTCATTCTTCTACTTGGTAGTTTAATGTTAAGCAAATTAGGGGTTTTTCCAATCATAATGGTTGCGACATACGCCATCACAAAGTCATACACTAAATGTTTACCTAAGAATGGAACCCTAAAAGCATATTGATTATTTGCATACTTTAAATTTACCATATAACCTGTTTGATCAACTTTATTAATTCTAAATATAACATCATTATTTTTATTTTGTCCTACCTTTAAAATGTTTTTACCAACTAGTTTTAGACAATTTTTGTCATCACCATTAATAAGTACAAAATCACTTTGATTTACAAGTTGTTGAAAGGATGCTATTACCTCATCTATGTTATTAAAATAATCTGGATGATCTAGTTCAATGTTATTTACAATAAGAATACTTGGATGATAACTTAAAAAATGATTTTTATATTCACATGCTTCAAGAACTAAATATTCACTATTATTACAGCCACCACCACTACCATCACCAATTATATACGAAACATCATGTTTAAGAAACTGAACTAAAAACGAGGCTGTAGTAGTTTTACCATGCGTTCCACTAACCGCAATAATATCTTTATTTATTTTACTACCTATAAAGTTGTGATAGTAATAATATTCATATCCTAAATCTTTTATCACCTTTACTTCTTCATTTGTTTCATTATAAGCATTACCGATTATATATATATAATCAGATAAAAGCAAGTTCTTTCCGAATGGTTTGTATGGTATTTTCTTTTGTTTTAATTTTTCTTCCGTAAAATAATAGTTATCGTTATCACTTCCAATTACCTCATAACCAAAATCCTTTAATAAACACGCTAAGCTACTCATTCCTGTTCCTTTAATACCAACTAAATAATATTTCATAAAAAATCACCACTACATTATATGCAAGTGGTGATGGTAATATTTTCTATTACTCTAATTAGTTTTTCTAAATTTTTTATTTATAAGCAAAATTACATAAATAATTAGTAGATTTATCATTATCTATTCTATCAACAATAACTTTCATATAATACTTTCTTTATTTCAACAATGATTGTTTCCATTTAACCATTGGATGATTATTAATTTTTTCATCAATCATTTTATTTTCAAAAAGGCTAGTAGAAATATTAGGGAAACTATTTATAAAGTCAATTTCATTATCAGTAATACTTTCTAAAATTTTGTCTAACAATAGACTAATATCATGTATTGCACTAGAAATATCAAATTTTTCATTAAGTTTTAATGTTGAAGTTAAATATTGAGGAACTCTTTTTCCCACAAAAGAATTCATGCGTTTTTTACATTCTTCAAACAATATTTTGATATTAATTTTTTCTTCAGCAGATAATAATAAATAAAAGATTAAACTTTTTTTGAATATAATAAATTCATTACTACTTATTGTTTTATTTTTAATCATATTATACACATCATAAATATCTCTAATAGTTGTTCTATATATCAAGGCATTAGTTTTTGAGGCAAACAAATCAATTTTATTTAATGTTAAAACTTTCTTACTGTTTTTTAAAGGTAGTGTTATATTCCTTTTTTCACAATCAAATAAATGAATTCTATTCATATAATTAATTTCAATTTTTATCATATCTGTAGCATTAAACAGATTTGAATAATTGAACACAAAAGAATCAAGTGCATGAGTCTTCTTTGTTTTATCATTACGGTATTGCATATTAGATTCTTGCGTATAATTTAATAGCCTTTTTTCAATTAAATTTCTATCAATCATCATTTGTTCTCTATCATTTGGCCCAATATAATCCAAGTCAATATCAACGCTTAACCTCATATAATTATAGAATGTTAAATTAATAGCGGTTCCACCTTTTAACGCTAGTTTATTTTTTAAATAACTATCGGTATTAATAAATTCTAAAACATCCATTAGTCTTAATACTCTTTCTAATGTTTGCTTTTGAACATTTAATTCTTGTGCAGTTATAATAATTTCTTTTTTTGTATATAAAAACATCATTATCCCCCTATATCCTTATAAACAAACAAACGCCATTTTGAATTAAATATTAATGAATCTTTTGCTTGCGAATTATAATAGCCAACTATATTTCCACTTCTTTTTTTACATTCAGAAAAAAAATCATCATTTAAATTCAATACTTCTTTATATTTTTCTAGCACAAATCCTACTTTTTTATACAATAATTTGTTATTTAAGCTTTCTAAATATTCCAGTATTTTTATATCATCAAGTGCATTAATATTATTTAAGCATTCCAATAACTCATAATATTCAAAATTTACACTATCTTTGATACAATCAACAATAGCTCTTTCAATACTAGTAATTTTAATTCCAAATAAATTATTCACTTGAATTAAATTGTTGTTTCTATGATATTTATATAAATTATCATCAAAAACAAAATCACGTTTATATGTATTAGTTGTAATATCAACAGTATTATAAACTTGATTATTTAATCCATAATATTCAAAAACACTATGGTGAGAAATAAAATCACCTTGATCATAACCACATGCAATTTCATATTTGCTAGCTGCAGGAACATTATTGACTAAATCATTAATTACAAAATAATCTTTTTTTATTTTTGTTATATATCCCTTATCTATATATGATTTTAAAATATAGTTAGCATTATAAATGCTTCCACAGATGCTTATTACTTCTTTTTTATTA
>UQAI01000054.1 GCA_900538885.1 uncultured Mollicutes bacterium | reverse complement strand
ATTTTTTTTATTTTTTTCTCGTATTTTTATATTTTTTTGACAAATTGTCGATTCTTTACCTATATTGTCGTTTTCATTATTTTAATAGTAAAAACATTAAAAAAATACTACATAATGTAGTATTTCTCATTCATAGTCAGTACGATAATTTTTTAAACATTGTTTCAATTTTCTTTCATTTGGACAATACTTTTGTAAATACGCATGAAAGGCTGGTTGATGATTTAAATATTTAAAATGACATAACTCATGATAGGTTACATATTCAATTAATTCAACTGGTACATGAATTAAAGCAATATTTAAAATTATTTCTTTTCTTTTAGGATAACAGCAGCCCCATCTAGATAAATACTTTTTAATTGAAAGTTTGGGATAAATGGTTAAATCATTTTTCATACGTCCAAAACACTGGTAAAGAATTTCTGAAAACACAATTTCAGCTTGTTCGGTTTTCCATTTTTTAAGTATCTGGGGAATGCGTTGTTCATTTAAAGCATAAACAAATATGTTGTTTTCTTGAATAATTACCGTTTCATGACGGCTATAAACTATTTTTAGGTCATATTCTTTTCCTAAAAATAAATATTTTTCATTATCTTCATATTTTCTAATCTTAGGTTGGCTCATTTCATAATGGTCGATAATCCAATCAAGATGTCGTGATACAAAATCTTCTAGTTCAGCATCCTTTATTTTTAATGGACATCTAATATTTAGAATTCCATTTCTATCATATTTAATAACTAACTTTTTTGTTTTGGCTCTAACAATTTTGTGTTTGATGGAGTTCTTTTTGAGAATTTCGAGCTCGTTCATGAATTTCATCCACCTTTCTTGTGATTAAAGGATGTAATTTGTAAAATACTATTATTGTTATAAGCCAAAGAAGAATCATACCTAAGGTTACTAACCCAATTATGATGGCAGCATCACTAAATAGTTTTAAATCAAGCGCTAAAGTTAAGTTAGCTAAAGCCCCTTCATATTTTCCCTGGCTAGTAGCAAGTAAGAATTTGTCCTCACTCCAAAAAATTAGACGATGAAAGTTAATAAACAAATGAGCAAAATAACTATTGTGATAAGGGTCGTTCATATAGTTGATATACCCCCATAAAAAGAATAATCCAATTAAAACAATTAATCCGCAGTAGAAACAAACGGTATAAACAATTATCTTTTTGCGCATTCTTCTAAACCAACGTGCCAAATAAAAGATACAAGCAATTAAAGTAAAGAAGGATATCACCGCAATGGTTTGACCTATAACAAATAATGTTTTAACTTCTCTCATGTGTCTAACTTCATTATCACTATAAAATGGTACTCCATCTATTTCTACTTGATATTCTTTGGCATTTCCAAAGTAATATTCAATCGTTATGTCCGCAATTCTTTCAAGTATTGCCATGGGATCTTCATCTGACATACCGGATAAAACTTGAATGGCTTCTTCATTTTTTTCAAAGTGACTCATATAAAATGATTTAGATTTCGCAATAGGAATTGTGGAAATCCAAATACCAAAAACAATAATACAAAAGTTAGTAACCATGATTATTAAAGCATCCACGAAGGATCTTAGCTTACTATCTTCCATGTAAATCATTCCTTTTTTTGTAAAAATTATATATTATTTCCGCATCATGATAAATGTTGCTAGGAGTAGTATCAACAACTAAATCAGCTAAATTCTTAACATTTTGATTAAAGACTAATTGATCATTTTTTACTCTTCTCATTACATCATCATAGGCATCACCACGATTAAGCATTCTAATACGAAGTACTTCCGGTGATGTTTTTAAAAATACTATTGTGACAAGTTCTCTAGCCACTTTAAGATAGTGACTTAAACCTTGAGGCTCTAAAATTACTACTTTATTTACTGATAAATCACTAAATGAAGTACCGTAGTAATTGTTATTGTATTCAACATATTCAATAAAGAAATTATTTTTAATTTTTTGTATGAAATCTTCACGACTAATAAAATGATAGTCTTTACCTTCAATTTCACCTATTCTTTTTTCTCTTGTTGTGTAAGTAACAAGTTTTTTCATATGATATGTTTTTATTAATTCTTGAACAATTTTTGTTTTTCCTGAGGCACTAGAACCAACAATAACTAACACACTAGCCTCCTACTTTTTTAAAGTCTTTTTCATTAAGGCAAATGATTGGATAATTTTAAAGCCAGCACCCATATAAATATATCTTGCATGGTTGGTAAGACCAGTGTAGAAAGTCATAAATTTCGCACCATTAAGTTTTGAATGATAAGCAAGAAGTGAGAATAAAGCTTTTCCTAAGCCTCTTCCTCTTACTGATTCTAAGATCGCAATACCATCAAAATGTCCACGTCCACTTTCTTCATTCCACATTGCCCCTGTCCAACCTTTAATTTTGCCATGGTCAGATACTACTAGGAAAGGATATGGTTTATCTAAATTTAAGTTATCTCTTATTACCTTTTCAAAATCATAAATATTTAATTCTTTGTAAAAATCATCAATTCCATAATGTTTATTAGGATCATATAGTTCAATTGTAATACCATCTTTGGCGTTTTCTTTTAAGATTTTATCAATACTATCTGATATCTCATAATCTGATAAATTTAAATGAAAAGCATCTTGAAAGCCAAAAGCTTCATAGCGATGATGAAGTAAGAAGAAATATTCATTACTATTAACTCTAATGCCAGGAGCACAAGGATGGTCGTGTTTATCGGTATTGGGAATGTACCAACCATAACATGATGGTAAGTAACCATAAACAACAACGGAATTTCTACCTTTACTAATAAAATAATCTTCTAAACTTTTTAAGATGGTCTCTCCTATTTTTTGATGGCGATATTCAGGTCGAACAATTATCGCATTAATTGAGCCAGGAACATCAGCGGATGCCTCTAATCCACCTTTTAAGACGCCGATTCCCATACCTACTAGTTTATCACCATCATAAACTAGTTTTATACCTTCATATAAAAATCCAGGAATATCTTCTAAATATTTTTGATAGTCATTTAATGCGATTGGTTTGAAGAAACCTTCTTGTTGTACAACTTCATTCCACATTTCATTCATTTCTTTTAGATTTTCTTTGGTACCATTTACCACTTGCCACATACTCATACCTCACTTTTATTTACTAACGTTTTTATAGTAATAATTATACCACATTTTTAACTAATAATAAAAGAAATAGAAAATTTAATTTCTATTTCTTTTGCTTTTTAATTTTGATGTTTAATTTCTACTTGAATTTCCCATTTTGTGATGTTACCACCATCATCTTTAAATTCTTGAAAATAAACAATATACTCTTGGCCATCTTCTTTAAAGGTCCAGCTTTCCTGTTCAGCACCTGCTTCAATTTCCGCTCTTGTAAAATTACCACCAAGCGTTTCATTTAATTCTTCCGCATAATCTATAAAGCTTACCTTAGGTTCAATCACATCAACTTTGTAAGTATCTTTTTCTTCACTTGTGTTAATGGAAAAACCTTCATAACGTTTAGCTTCAGGTAATTTAAATTGTTTATCATTATCACTAAGTCCTAACATTTCATTAACCTTACTTTCAATTTGTGGAGCGGCTGTATCGCTAATTGCTTGTTTAATTTGTTCACAACCGACAAATAAAACTAAGGTAGTAATTAAAATACTAATTGTTAAAATTATCTTTTTCATTTTTTATCTCCTTATTTTTTAATATTTGTTTTAATCGCATCAAGTAAAACATCATTATAATCATGTCCATCCTGCCAGTACATTACCCCCGCAAGGCCTAATGAATTAACATAATCACATTTTTTTGCAATGGAAAGTTCATTTTCATATGAAATAAACACACCATTAATTGCATCATAAATATACGGTGAGGCCGTTTCTTCATCAAAACATATTTCCACTCCTTCTCTTGGATTTTCTAAATAGTCATGATAAATTCCCCGGTAAGTATAAGATGAACTAGATACACATGCCGTTCCCACTCCTTTAGAGCCCGTTTGTTTAATACCATAAAAGGCTAAACCAATTAATATTTTATCACGAGGAACATTATATGAATCATATATTTCAATACTTTCTTCAATTGAACAACTACTCAAAGTATAACCTTTGCTTGATTTATATAAAGCATTGTGAAATTGTCCATTTCTTGATACCATACTATAAGTCATTAAATTAATATAATCTAGATATTGACTTGAATTTTGTAAGTCATATTTTGGAGGTTGCCATCTACCACCACCTATTGCGGCGGTAACTAAATGAGACGGATTGTTAGCCTTGACTGTTTCATATATTTCTTTCATAAGTAGTGTAAATGTTGGTGCTTCAGCTGTTGTTGGGGTTTCCCAGTCAATGTCAATTCCATCAAATTCATATTTATTTAGCATTTTTACAATATTATTTGCGAAAGTTTTTCTTAATGTAGCATCACCCGCAATAGTTCCAAATTCATGATTTTCTTGATTTATCGAAATAACAATTTTAGTTCCTGCCTTTCTAGCTTTTGGAACAATATTGCTTAATAAATTTTTAAGAAAAGTTGATGTTTCACTCATATTAGTAAACTCACCATTACTATTAACATAGGCAAAACTAATATATGCAATATCTAAGTTTTTAAAAGTATCTTCAGTAGAATCACTAAATCTTGTATAGAAATAGCCTGTAGCGAGTGCCTCACTTTGTTCTTTATCACCTTTAACCTTAACTGTAAAATTATAAATTTCTTTTTTATTAACTATAGCGGTTAAAGTTACATTTCTTGTAACTGCTGGTTTAGTGTATTTACCACTTGATGTTATTACATTTTTATTACTAGTCTTCCAAATAATTTGATGACCTAAATATGATTTTACAAGATTAATGTCATTATCAAGAGAAGTGATATTTCCATATAAACTATTTAAATAATTAATAAACTCATTTTTATCTGGATCTGGATAAAGAGTATTATAACATGAAACCGTAACATTTATTGATCCTTTTACGAAGTGGGTTGGATCAACACTAAATTCAACAATGTCACCAATGTTTAAGCCAATATTAACAAACTCACTATATTTAGCGTAGTCAGTATAAGCTAAAATTACATAATCATAACTTCCTAAGGTACTTAACGGCTCACCACTACCAGCAATTCCAGAAATCTTATAGTAATCTTTTTCCTTAACAATGGCATATTTATGCCAATAACGGCTTGCGGTAATGTTGGTGCTTGAATCAAATATTGAAACTTCATCATATCTTGCAGTTTGAGTATTAAATAAGGTAACATCTATTTTTCCAATATAAGACTTAGTGATACCATCTTTCCAATTCGCTACAACCGTGATATCATGTAAATATAAATACTTACCATCTTCTAAAATATTTTCATTATAATACCAACCAAGGAATGTACTTCCATCTTTGTTAAAACTTGGAAGTTCAAAACTAGTGTTATATTTTACTTCTAACGGTTCTAGTACTTCTTCGCCATCACTCATAAACGTTATATAATAAGTATTAGGTGTCCATTTAGTATATAGTGACATACTGTAAGTTCCAAGATATGGGCCATCTTCTATTTTTTGTTCCCCGTCATACCAACCAAGGAATGTATAACCTGTTTTACTCATGACTGGAAGCGCTATGTTCTCTAAATACTTAACATATATTGGTTGTTGTACTTCTTTATTTCCGTCTATAAAATTAATAATGTATGTTTCTTGTTCAAATTTAGCTGTCAAAGTTATATCACTAGTATATTGGTACTTACCATTACTAACTCTTACATTGTCAAGATACCAACCAATAAAACGATAACCCTTTTTCTCTACATCTAGATGTTTCACATAATCATCATATAAAACATCTACGGTTTCATATATTTCACCATCTACATAATAACTAATACTATATGTATTTTTTTCATATCTAGCATATAGTGTTATATCTTCTAAATAATCATAAACACCACCTTCAACAAGTTCTGTCTCTTTATACCATCCTAAAAACTTGTATCCCGGATATTTTCTATCAGTTAATGAAAGCATATCACCATATTTAACTTTCATTTCATTTTTGTAACCATCTAATTCATCGATTAATGTTACTTGGTATTCTTTACCATTCCAAACGGCATTTAAAGTAATAACTTTATCCACGTAAATTGTAGATTCTGTCAAAATGTTTCCATCACATTTCCAACCAACAAAATCATAACCATCTCTAGTTGGGGTAACTAAGTCAACACTTGTTGGTTCATCTAATTCTTCGATTATTTGTTCACCACTTCCATTATTTAAATTAAGGATTAATTTGTATTCTTTCTTATTTTCATCAACACACCCAACAAGTAAGAATAATATCATAAAGCAAATAACTAAATATTTTCTCATAATCCACCTCACTCAAAAATATTATATCATACTTTCGAAGGAAATAAAAGAAAAAGGGTTTGATAAAATTTCAAACTCTCTCTTTTAACTAATTGTTTAGTTTGATATCTAGTTATTCAAGTGATTGATTTTTAATCATTGTTACATTCGCAACTTGAGCACGATAAATATTAGCATAATAACCATTGGCTTTAACTAGTTCTTCATGAGTTCCTTCTTCTTTCTTTTCACCATGATCTAGAACAATGATATTATCCGCATTAAAGATTGTTGATAAACGGTGGGCAATAATAATAACTGTACGATCTTTACACGCCACACTTAATGCCTTTTTAATCATTTCTTCAGTTTCCGTATCAATGTGAGAAGTTGCCTCATCCATAATGATAATTGAAGGATTATAAAGAATGGCTCTTGCGAGTGAAATAATTTGTTTTTCACCAGCACTTAAGTTATCTCCTGCTCTTGTTATCTTTTGGTTAATACCATTAGGGAACTTTTTAATAATCTTTTCGCCCCCAATAGAGATTAAAATTTGTTCAATTTCTTCATCACTTATATTTTCTTTACCAAAGCGAATATTACTTGCGATAGTACCTCTTATTAAAACTGGTTCTTGTAAAACAATACCAATATGTTCACGATATGTTCGTTTAGGAAGCGTTGTAATATCAATGCCATCAACATAAATTTTACCACATGGTATGCTTTGGTTTGGATCTAAATCATAAAATCTTAAAAGTAAATTCATAAGTGAAGTTTTACCACTACCAGTATGACCTACAAGACCGACCATTTGTCCAGCTTTAATGTCAAAGCTTACTCCTTTTAAAACATATTCATTAGGAACATAACTAAACCATACATTATCAAACTTGACATCACCTTTATATCTTGGAATATCATATTTTGTATCATCTTCTAGTGGCGCTTCAATTAATTTATGAATTCTTTCAATTCTTACATGTGAATGCTGAAATTCACCAATTTGTGTAAAGACTATAACAATTGGATCAATAATTTTTAATAAATATTCATTATACGCATAAATTAAACCCGCAGTAATAGTAATTCCTGCAAAAGTTAAATTTTGTAATCCAAAGTATAAAACTACAAGCGTTGTAATTAATGAGCGTACTATATTAATCATATTCCAACCAAGGGTTACACTAAGTTTTACTTCCTTTAGTTGTTCCTTTTTATATGTCGTATTGATTTCGTTAAATTCATCAATTGTTTGTTTTTTGAAATTAAAGATTTGAAGAATATGAATACCATTTATTATTTCATTGGTTTTGGCCGTTAACATACTTCTTGCCTCATTAACATTAACAGCTGTTTTCTTTAATTTCTTAAGGAATAATTTAATCCATACATAAACAAGTGGATAAATTAAGAAACTTAAAAGAGCTAGGCGATAATCTAGATAGAACATTCCAATATAAGCAAAAGTGAAACTTAAAAAGGCGCTTGCGAAAAGATTAATTAATTGACGATATAAAATAATTAATCCATCAACATCTTGAGTAATTCTCGATGCCGTTTTTCCGGCAGGTTCTTTTTCAAACTCAGCTATTGGAAGCCTTTCAACACTACGCATTGCGGCGGTACGTCCATCACGGGCGAGCCAGTTAACCATTTTATTGGTTGAAAAATGTTGAATAAATGTACAACTAATCGTTAAAATATTTTTAATAAATAAAATTACAATAAATAAAACTAAGGTATGTAAAATTGGTTGATAGAAAGTGACAACCTCTCCCATCGTTAATTTTGTCACATCATAGACATACGTTCCATCTTTATTGGTAATAATTAATTGATTATTTTCAATTTCTTTGTGACCTTCTACAACTGAACTATCAACAAAATAAAAGCTAGTTTTACTAATTACAATACTTACTTTTTTAATTTGTTGATCATCAGAAGTTAAATGTCTTTCTTGTTTATACAACTTATCATTGTAAGTTATTGTATAATCAGTTTTTTTATTAACTTCAACCCAGTTGTATTCAATCCCCATAATGCAATCATCAAGAATTACCTTTACAATTAGTGGTGATAAAAAGTTTAATGTTTGTACAATTATAATCATAATTAAACTTAATACTAAATATCGTTTCCGGCCCTTAATAAATTTAAATAAACGCTTATAATTAGTCATAAATTTCACCTTTTATTTGCCTTAGATATTGGTTTTTATACCAATTATCATAATTAATTAACTCTTTATGAGTACCAATGCATGATATACTGCCATTTTCCATTACTACTATTTTGTCTGCTTTCGCAATGGCCGAAAAGCGGTGAGCGACAATAATGTTGGTTTTATCTTTTCTGGTTTCTCTTAGTTTTTCGATAATATTAGCTTCTGTTAATGCATCAACTGCACTAAGTGAATCATCAAGAATTAATATTTCTGGGTTTTTAACAAGAGCTCTTGCGATAGATAAACGCTGTCTTTGACCGCCTGATAATGAACCACCAAGTTCGGATACTTGTGTATGCTCACCTTCTGGAAGCATTTGCAAGTCTTTTTTAAAGTCAGAAACATATAAAGCTGCATTAAGTTCAGCACTACTAGCTAGAGGGTTACCTATTAAAATATTATCATCAATTGACCTTCTAAAAAGAATATTATTTTGAGGTACATATCCTACTAGTGATCTCACATCTTCTATTTTATAGTGATTAATATTAACCCCATCAATTAGCACTTCACCACCAGTGGTATTAAATTCTCTTAATAATTGTCTTATTAGAGTGGATTTGCCTGATCCAGTTGGACCAACAATACCGATGGTTTCACCTGAATTAATGGTTAAATTTATATTTTTTAAAACAGAAAAATCATCAAACGGATATTTAAAAGAAACATCTTTAAATTCTATTTTCTTAAAGTTCATAACTGATAGTGGAGACTCTTCGTTTACTACTTTCGGGGCACGATCCATTATTTCATAAAATCTTCCATCAGCAATTAAGATATTACTAATATTATTTAAAATATTACTTAAACCAATTAAAGGATTATAAAGCATTGCGACATAAAGCAAGAAAGTAACAAGTGAACCAGGTGTTATTTTACTATAAACTACCATATAACAGCCAAGTGATATCGCAATAAAATAAGCAATGGCGTAGGTTAATTCAAACATTGGAGTAAACATTGATTCAAATTTTAGGATTTTCCACCATGAATTTACATCCGCATCTATCGCAACCTTGGTACGTTTAAAATCTTCTTCCTCTTCACCATATGCTCTAACAACCTTTACACTTTCGATTGATTCTAACACACTTTCTGTCATATTAGCATAAATCTCATGGTGTATTTTATAATACGCTCTTTTTTTCTTTCTTAAATAATTTAAGATAAAAATAGCAAAAGGCATAAAAGCTACTGAAGCTACTGTAAGAATAGGATTTATAATAATCATCATTGTAACAGCAGAGCATATTAAAGCAATATAATATACAATGTTTTGTAAAAATGATGTTGCAAGAATTGTTAAATTTTGTAAATCATTGGTCATTCTTGCAATTAAATCCCCTTTGGTATACTCTTCAAAAATTTGAGCATCCATATCAAATAAATGGCTTAGATACTTTTCTCTTAATTGGAAAGATAAAGTATGACCAAGTTCATTAATCATATAGTGATAGAAAATATTTACTATATAAACAGTTAAAGGAATAAAAAATAATCCTATTATATAATAAACTAACTTATTAGACGTCAATGTTCCCATTGCAATTTCATCAATCGCAAGGCCTAATACTTTAGCCGGTATAACTGGAAAAATTGAAACAATTAATAGTAATATACCACAAATTAAATAGCGCCACCAATTCTCTTTAAAAAACCATCCTAAGTGTTTAAACGCTTTAATCATAGTTGCCTCCTTCCTTATTATATATAATTAT
>UQAI01000053.1 GCA_900538885.1 uncultured Mollicutes bacterium | reverse complement strand
GCCTTGCTTTACCTGGAACTCTTCGCTTTTCTGACTGTAAATCATCGTACCGATCACATCGGCCGGAAGTAAGTCCGGGGTGAACTGGATTCGGCTGTATTTAGCGTCGATCAACGACGACAATGTTTTAATGGCAAGTGTCTTAGCCAAACCAGGCACACCTTCCAACAGGATATGTCCGTCCGAAAGCAAACCGATCAACAAAGATTCAACCAAATGCTTTTGTCCGACGATTACTTTGTCCATACCCATCGTAATCATGTTCACAAACGAGCTTTTACTTTCAATTCGCTCATTCAACTCACGAATGTCTACTGTCTGACTCATAAGATTTATTCTATTATATTGTTATTATATTGTCCCAATTTTACGTTGATTTTTTAGGATGCACAAAATTAGAAATGTTAAATTCGTATCCTTCACTTTTGCAGTTAAATAATACTAACCAACACTTCCTTGTTTTGTTTTATTTTACTTAAAAAAGGGGGATTGATTGGTCATAATAGCGAGACTAGGCTAACTTATAGTCTTTAATGTCGTTATATAAAAACTATAAATGATGTTTTAACATTAAACTTGGCGGTTAAATCGCTGAACTTTATTAAGTGATTTCACATCGTAAATTTCGCTACGATTTGAAATAAAAATTCTTAGAAGAAAAAAGGAGGCAAAAAATGAAAAGAAAAACAATTATTACAACTTTTGCGTTTACATTAATGCTTGTATTGTCGCTATCATTACTTTCTTCATGCAACAAGAATAAGCATAAATTCGCAACCGAATGGAAGTACGATGAAAAAAGCCATTGGCATGAATGTATTACTAAGAAACATACTGACATATCAGAAAAAATAGCTCATGATTTTAATGAAGGTGTTGTCACAACTGCACCTACAGAAACTGAAAAAGGTGTAAAGACGCTTACTTGTAAAACATGTGGATATAAAAAAACTGAACCTATAGATACTCTTCCACATACACATAAATATGCTACTGATTGGAGTACTGATGAAACGAACCATTGGCATGTTGCAATATGTGAACATACTGA
This sequence comes from uncultured Mollicutes bacterium, assembly GCA_900538885.1. Lineage (GTDB taxonomy): Bacteria > Bacillota_I > Bacilli_A > ML615J-28 > CAG-313 > UMGS75. Next base: position 9,525 of record UQAI01000053.1, on the reverse strand, counting down.
AATGAAAAAAGACGTTGGAGCTCATGTTTTTACAACTTGGACGGTCAAAACTGAAGCAAATTATGGTCAAAATAGAATTGAACAAAGTAACTGTGATGTCTGCGGTTTCCACACCGAAAAAGAAATTGAAGAATCAATGCTTCAACCAAAAGAAAGAACAATTGAAGTTGCAGAAACCTTTAATGGTTTTGTTTTTGATGGAACGCATAAATCCATTGACGAATTCGTGACAGTAACTAATGAAGAAGGTGGAATGACAATTAAGTATCGTTTAGAAGGTGAAGAAGAATGGACAACCGAAGCTCCTACTACGGTTGGTAAATATGAATATTTTATTGAATTAAAAGGTACTATAGAATGGGCATATAAAGACTTAAAGTCTAATTTTACCATTTCACCATATAAGATTACGCTAGATAAAGATAGTTTTGAAGCAAATTTCGGCGAAAGCCTTCCTAGTGGTGTTTTTGGTCTTATGTATGAAGATGTTTCTGAAAATGTAAATGGTTGGACAGATTATGCTACTATTTGTGTTCCTAAAGAATATCAAGAAGCAGGTCGCTGGGAGATTTCTGTTGAAGAGTTATTTGTCGATGATGAAAACTTTGTTGTTGATTATGGCACATTCCAAAAAGTTTCTTTTGTAGTTTGGGATACAGCGGATTTTTATGCAGGAGTTAAAGATATCTTCCAAGTAGGTAGTGATGTTATTATATCTACTGAAATCGCTCGTGGAACACTAACAGTTGGTGATGAAATTTACTTCCATGAAATCAAAAAAACAGTTACTGTTCTTAAAATGGAGGCAAAACGTAATATAATTCAAAAAGCAACAGTTGGTGATGAGGTTTCTATACGGGTATCTGAATTAACAAAAGAGGAAATTTCACGTGGTTATACATTCTCTAAACCGAATTCAATAAGCGATTATAATAGATTTGTAGTAAGAATGAAATTATTCAGCAAGGAAGAAGGAGGTAGACATACTCCAATTTCTTCGGGGTATTTCCCTACAGCAAACTTTAAAGATACTTTCTCAACTGTACAGTCTCGTATCACTCTACCAAAAGGTACAGAGCTGATGATGCCAGGTGAAACACTTGATAATGTTGCTGTTGATTTTGGAACTCAACAACCAGGATTTATTGGTCGTAAGTTCTATATTATGGAACCAGGTCAAATGATTGCGGAATGCGAGATTACTGATGTTCACAATCATAATTATCCAAATGGCTCTTGTTCTTGTGGCTATTATGCAAGACATACCCTTACTATTGAAGATGGAACTTGTCAATCAGAAAATTTAACATATCTTATTAATGAAAAAAGATACTTTGATGTTACTCTTCCTGGAGATGCTACGGAAGATGTAACATATAAAATTGAACTTTCAGAATCTTCATATAGTGTTAAGATTTATTATACTGGTGCAGTTCTTACTCCAGATGCAGAAGGAAATATTAAAATTCCTGGATCTTTGGAAAGAATGGAAGTAGATGTTATCGCAAATAAACCAGGAAGATGTGTTTTAACAATTACACGCGTTGAACAAGAACCTGTAGTAGAACCAACAAGATTGAATTTTGATGAGGTCACTAATGTTGCCACATCAGGTCAAGTAGGTTATCGTCCAAATGAAAAAAAAGAATATGTTATTGGTCTTGGGACTACTAGAATCCAAAATGTCACATTTACTTTTGAAATTTCAAATAAAAAAGATTGTAGTATAACAGTATATAATGCTAAAGGAGAAATAGTACAATTAATTAATTAATGACTCGTTAACTTTAATAGCTGGAACAGTTATAACAGATTACAAGATTGTAGGACAAAATATATCTTCAAAACAACCATTTTGTAAGTTAACAATAACAAAAAAAGTACTTTAAAATAGAATTATATAGAACCAGAATAAATAAGCGGGCGTAATAACCCGCTTATTTATTTATTATAATAGTTATGTTCTATTTATTTCTGATTGCATCTATGGGCTTTTTTCTAGCAATTTTTAATACAGGAATAAAACTTGCTAAAAGTGCAGTAACAACACACCCTAATAGAATAATTCCAATTTCGCGGAAGCCATAACTCAATAGAGCTATTGGTAATCCATAAGATGTTCTTATAGAAGAATTGGTTATCGCAACGATAATGCCACTACCTATTGTTGCAAGAGTAAAAACGATAAGTGCAATAGCAAGTGCCTCATTGAAAAAGATGACAAACACATCGCTAGACCTAGCTCCTATAGCTCGTAAAATTCCAATTTCACGTTTTTTATAGGAAATTGATGCGGAAATATAGGACATGAAAAGTATCACTGCAAATATAAAAATACCAATGCCGACATATAGCAAAATTTTTGCAATAGTTTCTATTATTGAACCTATCATATTTTCAGTTGTAACAACGTAATTTACAAGAGAATACTTAGTTTCATTTTCGCTTTGCATAGAGAATTCTACCACTTTTTTAAGTTCCTGCCTTGAAAGTTGTTCTCCAGAAATCACCATTGAATATTTACCGATAGGAACAACTTTAATAGAATTTGCGAGATCAGTTGACACTCCAATATAGTTTCCTGTAATAATTTCATCTTCAAAGAAAAATCCTTCAATTGAAACTGTATTATTTAGATATGGATTAATTGTTCCACCACATAGCATATTAATCTTTGCATTTTTAAGAAGAGGAGCTATTGCATTTTTAATTTCATCAGCATTTGACTTAGCAAGTGTTAAATTTTTAAGTGTTTCTTGAATATGGTTATCATTGTAATAAATGTTTTTTAATCCGTTAACAAGCGTATTAATACCTAATGCTATTTCATTGCCAGCAAGGCTGCTTTTACCATTTAAATATATAATTTCTGAAAAATCATTGGATGAAAAATAATTAGTATAATTGTAACCTAGATATGTGTTATATGTTTTACCATTTATTTCTTTAAAATTAATAATTGCTTTATCATAAATTTCACCACCTAATCCTTTATAAGTAAGATAATCATTGATGAAATTATTACACACAAAGAGCATTCCTAAAAACGAACTATTATGTTCACTAGTAAATTGATTAAGTAGCATATAGTAGTTAAGAGCATCATCAGTATTAACATTTTTATCAATTAAATCATACCTTGAATAATTATATCCTGTTTTGATAATACCAACAATTTTAAATATACCATGAAGTGTGTCTCCATCAATTAATAGGTTGGGATTTTTTTCAATAAAACTTTGACTATCTGTTATATTAGTTGCTTCTATATTTTTAGTTTCATCGAGTTTACCATCTAAATTATAATGAGAATAACCCCATTTCTTAAAACAATCAAATGCATAATCACTTATTGCTATTTCTGTGTTGGTAGTAGGCAATCGCCCAGCTTCTAGTTCAAGATTGTGTTTTTTGAGATTGTTGCTTTCTATTTCAACAATACCATTAATACTACCATTATAGATATTGCTTTTTGCATCTTTCAAAAAATTTGATGAAATACTTGCACCCATCCCCAAGTTATCACTATTTTTTTCAGAGAGTACTGGTAAAAAATCAATGTCTAATTTTGAACTCAATTGTTTTATATCAGTATCTGATATTTTTTTCTCCAAAAAATATTGTTCACCATAGTTGTCTATCTCAACCATTTTTTTGAATGTAGTGTATTTTATATCTCCATAATACATAGAATTTACAATTGCGGTCTTACTGTTGTATACAGCGAAGCTATCAACGATGCCAAACATTGTAAAGCATACAAAGCATAGAAGAATTGTAATAACAAGTCTAATAGGTTTAGCCTTCATACCACTAATACCAATTTTAAAACTCTCTTTAATTGGTAGGCGAGATTTAATTAGTTTAAATGGTTTTTCATTTGAACATTTTATTTTTGTTTCATCAGTCGGAGCGAATGTTTCCATTTTACCGTCTTCATCAATGTGAGAAGCAGCTTTTACGTCTGAGTTAACTTTATTGTCAAGTGATAAAAAGGCCTCATCATTTTCAAGATATGAATTGATACGCATTACATCATCTAAAGTAAGTTGGTATCCTTTTGGAAAGTACAAAAGTTTGCCATTGTAGTTTGCTGCACCTCCTTTTTCAACATCAGCATCAATATGGTGCTTTTCAATATCGGAAATAACCTCTCCATCTTTGAGTTCAATTACTCTATCCCCGTATTCTTCCGCAAACTCACGGTCATGAGAAACAACGATTACAAGTTTTTCTTTAGACAACTTTTTAAGGGTATTAAAAACGTGTATTCCAGTATTGCTATCAAGTGCTCCAGTAGGTTCGTCTGCCATAATAATTTCTGGGTTTTTTACAAGTGCTCTAGCAATCGCAACACGCTGCTTTTGACCACCAGATAATTCGTTTGGCTTTCTTTTCCATAGTCAGAAAGATCAACCTTATCTAAAATAGCATTTATTTTCTCATTTGTTACTTTTTCACCTTGTATTTTAAGGGCAATCGCAATATTAGAGCCCACATTGAAGTCTTCTAAGATATTGTATTCTTGAAAAATGAAACCAAGGTAGGTGTTTCGGTAACTATCAAAATCCTCATTTGAAAATTCTTTGGAAGACTTTCCTTTTATTATAATTTCACCACTGTCTGCGTTATCCAATCCACCCATAACATTAAGAAGAGTTGATTTACCACTGCCTGATTTACCAAGAATGAATACAAGGCCTTTTTCTGGAAATTTCAAACTGATGTTATTAAGTGCGATAACAGCACCTCCCTTTTTAGGATGATAAGTTTTAACAATATTTTTTATTTCAATCATAAATTCTCCTGTTCTGGTCAAAATTTTATTTGTGTCGACTACACATTAACAATAAAATTGAAATAAATAATTTCAATCATTTTTTACATAAATTTTAAAACATTAATTTTTATATATTCTAGCATATATATCCTTAAAAATCAATATATTTGAAAAAAGATCAAATTATTGTTATAATATACTAAAATTGGTGGAGGTCTATTATGGCAGTGCTAACTTTAAAAAATGTAAAAAAAGAATATTATGTTGGAGAAATTACTATACCTGCAGTAGAAGATGTTTCCTTTGAACTAAATGAAGGTGAATTTGTTGTTATTCTTGGGGCGTCAGGCGCTGGAAAAACTACGCTTTTAAATTTGCTTGGTGGAATGGATAGGGCGACAAGTGGAGAAATTGTTATTGATGGTAAAAATATAACCAAATTTAACAAGAAAGAACTTGCTAATTACAGACGCAATGATGTTGGATTTGTGTTCCAATTTTACAACTTAATGCCTAATTTAACAGCTCTTGAAAATGTTGAAATAGCTGTTGAGATTTGTGATAATCACCTAGACCCTAAAACTGTTTTGGAAGAAGTAGGACTTGCTAATAGACTTAATAATTTTCCAGCAGAATTATCAGGTGGGGAACAGCAAAGAGTATCCATTGCCCGTGCAATCGCTAAAAATCCAAAGTTGATACTTTGCGATGAACCGACTGGAGCACTTGACTACGTAACAGGTAAAAAAATTTTACAATTATTACAAGACCTCTCAAAAAAAGATAACAAACTAATTATTGTTGTAACGCATAATGCTGCGCTAAAAGCTATGGCAGATAAGGTTATAAAAATTAAAAGTGGAAAGGTAGAAAGTATAGAAGAAAATAAAAATCCTATGCCAGTTGAGGTGATAGAGTGGTAAAAACATATTTTAAAGTAGTTAGAAGAATGTTTAGAAAACAATTAACAAGGCTCCTATCACTTATTGGTGTAATTCTAATTTCAGTTGGATTTGTATCAGGAATTGGTTCTCCTACAGATATGATAAAAGACAGCATTGAAAATTATTATAAAAACCAAAATGTTAGTGATTTTATAATAAAAAGTCAAAGTGGTAGTTTTTCTGAAGAAGAGATTAACAAAATTAAAAGTCATTTTGGTGAAAAAAATGTTGAAACTGGTATGTCGCTAGATATAAAAACTGGTGAAAAAACATCGTTAAGATTATATTTTATAGATTTTGAAAAATGGAATATCAATGTACCTAAACTTGTTAATGGTGAAAAAATAAACATAAGTGATAAAAATCAAGTTTATGCAGAAGCTAAAGATAATAAAATTAAAGGGTATGGTATTGGAGAAAAGGTTGAGATAAATTTAAAAGAAGCATTAGATCTTCCTTCTGAATATAAAATTAATGTAACTGTAAAAGGAATAGTTATTAGTCCTCTTACTTTTGGAAAGGATGGTGAACCAAGTTATAATAATCCTAAAGATACCAAGGCTCCTAAAAATATTACAGAGATTAATAAACTTGATTTGTTAGAAAACATTATATATTGTCCAAAAGAAGTATGTCCTTTTCTACCAGCAGGGGATATCTATGTGACAATAGAAAATAGAAATTTATTTAATTCTTTTTCAAAGAATTATGAAAAATATATAGGAGAACAAAAAGAAGAAATTACTAATCTACTTGGTGAAAACATAAAGATAATTACTCTTGATGATAATTATAGTTTTAAATCCATAATATCAAGTGCTGATAAAGTAAGAGGAATAGGAAATATTTTGATGATAATATTTTTAGCTGTTACGCTATTGGTTGTTTTATCATCAATGATGAGATTAATGGATGAAGAGCGTTCACAAATTGCATGCCTTAAGACTTTAGGATTTAGTAGTTTTACTATCGTAATGAAATATATTTTCTTTGCGCTTGTTGCATTAGCAATTGGCGGAGGAATAGGATTCTTTGTTGGATATGGTGTATCATGGCTAATATGTAATATTTTTAATTATGGACATGTAATGCCCCCAATTAATGTAATTGTTAATCCAGGATATTTCTTCTTATCAGTTGGAATAATCATTATTGTAACGCTACTAGTAACCTTTAGTATTGGTATGAAACTTGCAAATAATGAACCTGCTATTTTATTAAGACCCAAAGTTCCTAAATCAGGAAAGAGAATTTTGCTTGAGAAAATGCCTTTTATCTGGAATCATTTAGAATTCAAATATAAATCTTCATTTAGAAATGTTTTGAGATACAAAACAAGGTTTATGATGATGCTTATATCAATTGCTGTATCGACTGGTTTAGTGTTTGCTGGGCTTGCTTTATTAGATATTTGTATATATAGTGATTTCGGTTCACCTTCAATCATTGGAATTTCTATTGTAGTCGTAATTTTTGCAGGTTTATTAACTATGGTTGTTATTAATACACTAACGACAATAAATATAAGCGAACGGAATAGAGAAATTGCTACCTTAATGGTTTTAGGGTATTATGATGGGGAAATTTGTGGATATATTTATCGTGAAATTTATATTAGTGCATTTCTTGGAATTCTTTTAGGCTACCCTACTGGAATTGGACTTGCAACATTAGTTTTTAAAACAATGGAATTTGGTAAAGTGAAAGATGTAAGTTGGTTTATGTGGCTTATTGTTCCAACCGTTGTGTTTGCATGTACTTTACTTGTAACCTTAATATTAAGACCAAAAATCGTAAAAACTAATATGAATGAAAGCTTAAAAGCAATTGAATAGGAGGAAAATTTAATGTTAAAAGAAAAAGATTTTGAAGTTTATTCCATAATACGAAAAGAAAAGATAAGACAAAACCAAAACATTGAATTAATTGCATCTGAAAATTTTGTATCAAATGAAGTTTTAGAGGCGCAAGGCTCAATTCTAACTAATAAATACGCTGAAGGGTATCCTGGTAAACGATATTATGGAGGATGTGAGTTTGTAGATGAGGTGGAAATCTTAGCCATAGAACGTGCTAAAAAATTATTTAATGCTAAATTTGTCAATGTTCAACCACATTCAGGCTCTCAAGCTAACATGGCCGCATACCGTGCCATACTAAATAATGGTGACAAAGTACTTGGCATGGCTCTTGATCAAGGAGGACACCTGACACATGGCAGTGCTTTAAGCTTTTCTGGAGTTGATTATAAATTCATACCATATTACTTAAATAAAGAAACAGAAGCAATCGATTATGATGCATTAGAGAAACTAGCAATTAAAGAAAAACCTAAATTAATTGTAGGTGGTGCTAGTGCGTATCCTTTAATAATTGATTTTAAGAGATACAAAGAAATTGCCGATAAAGTTGGTGCCTATTTGTTGATTGATATGGCTCATATAGCAGGACTTGTTGCGGCGGGACTTCACCCTAATCCAATGGAGTATGCTGATATTGTTACAACCACAACTCATAAAACATTGCGTGGCCCTCGTGGGGGGATGATTCTTACTAATAATGAAGAACTTGCTAAAAAAATTGATAAAGCTGTCTTTCCTGGAGTTCAAGGAGGACCGCTAATGCATGTTATAGCAGCCAAAGCAGTATGCTTTAAAGAAGCGTTGAGTCCTGAATTTCAAACTTACCAAAAGCAAATCATTGAAAATTGTAAAGTTCTAGCGAGTGAACTATTAAAACTAGGCTATATTTTAGTAGGGCATAAAACAGAAAATCATTTACTGATTGTAAATGTTAAAAAGTCAATTGGTATGACAGGAAAAGAAGGAGAAAAAATTCTAGATAAAGTGAATATCACATGTAATAAAAATACCGTTCCATTTGATGATGAAAAACCATTTATTACAAGTGGATTAAGAATTGGTACAGCAAGTGTTACAACAAGAGGAATGAAAGAAAAAGAAATGATAGAAATTGCTCATTTAATAGATAAAGCCTTGAGAAATAAAGATGATGAAAAAATGCTTTTAGAAGTTAAAAAAGACATATTAGAACTTACAAAAAAATTTCCATTATATTAGAAGTAATTAAAAAAAACCACTACGAGTATTAATTCATAGTGGTTTTTGAATATTTTAAAAAAGTACCTCATATCATATTTAATATTTTTGAAGCTTCAGTGTTTGTAATCGCTTTATTGTGAAAAAATTTAACTATTTCGTCAAAATTATAGGGTAACTTATATTTAGGAGGTCTCATATGAACGCAAATTGCTTTAGCACTTTTTATTTCCTCCGCTTGTCGTTGCCTTTATCGATATCGCGAACATTGAAACGTCAGTATCGAATAAGACTTTAAATTACATAACAGCTCTTTATAAAAAATTTGACACTGAAGGAATTTTTGAAAGAAGCAATGTTGAAATGATAACATGACTAAAATCAACAAGAGCACATGAATTAATTGTATTAATGCTTGAAAATGGTATTATTGAATCTGTGATAGGACATGGTAAAGGTAAATATCATTTTATTAAATAATTTAATCTATTCATAATATTTAATCGAATAAAAAGTAATTTTGACTAATTCTAAAAAATAAAATGCCAAATGGCTAGTTAACTAAGAATGTTGACTGGCCTTTATTAATATCCAAAAAATAGATACTGTAGTAGTTAAATAGTAACAAGGTCACACATTAATTTTGGCTTTTTTACTATAAAAACTACTATTACATATACTAACAACTGTCAATAACTTTGCACTTTTACAAAAAAAATCTTATTTATAAGCGAAATTATTT
>UQAI01000052.1 GCA_900538885.1 uncultured Mollicutes bacterium | reverse complement strand
TTAATAATTGTATCTAAAAAAGCATATCTAAGGACTTTACGTTTGTGATATGCTTTTTTAGATTTTGGTTAAATTTATTAATCTTTTATAATCAAATAAACTTCATTGTCAATTTTTCCCACACATCAATCAGTATATTGCAAAAATATTTTTTCAAAAATAAATTTTGTCAAATCCCACATTTGTACTCATTTATTTCAAAATTATTCTTGAATAGCCTGAATTAAGAGAAGTAATTGTTTTGTCATTTTCATCTACTAATTTCAATTTACCGCCATAAGTGCCATTAGTAAATATACTATAAAACTCATAATTTAAGTCATTGGTATAAATACTTAATATACCATCTTTAACATAGTACATTTTATCCGTAGATTCATCTAATGATTTAAGGTATATTACACCTTCTGTTATTATAGCATCAACCTCTATATCTATTTTGTGGCATTTTGTCATTTTTATAGTAGCATTTTGATTGCTAAAATAAACTTCATCAGCAAAATAATACATACCATCTACATCAGCGGTTGATGAAAAAACTGTTAAATTAGTGAATCTATTAAAATCTGGGAAACCATAACTACCATTATTTACCATTGTAGTATGCTTGATATACGAACCATTTTCATAATGTAGGTAATTTAGCGTGTAATTTTTTCTAAAATCAGTTTCATTAGAATCAAAAATATAGTTTATGACGGTTATTCTTGGATCATCAGGATCAACAGTATCAGCTATATAATTTCCCTTAACAACAATAGTTTTACCTATGTCTTTAATATTTAAAACAATATCAGCAAAATAAAAATAATTCAAACTAAAAGAGATTTTGTAATTATCTTCAGAAATAGGCACTTCAAGTACACCTTTTGAATTAGTTCTTCCTATAGTTTTGCCATTTCCCTTAACAACAACATTTGCAAGCATACTACCATTACGATCAGTGATAGTAACTGTAGCGGTTTTTTTAGCAATATCATTATTTGTAACATTAATTAATAAGCCTTTACTATCCTTGGTTATAAAAATATTTTCCTTCACTTTTATTTCATCATATGGTAGCAAAATTTTATCACTATTGCATGATATTTTAATTAGTGAATCTTTTTTAATATTTTCCAAAAAGAAAATCCCGCCTTCTGATGTCTTAGTTATTAAGTTACCATCAACAAAAAAGCTAACATTTGAAACACCATCACCATACTGATCTATAACATAGCCTTGAATTGTATATCTAATATCTTCTTTAGACTCTTCTTTTTTCTTAATTCCTGCACGTATTCCAAATATCGTACCAAGTATTATTCCAACAGCTATAATTACAATTCCTATAATTAGTAAAACTTTTTTTATTGATACGCCTGAACTCACTTTTACTTTCATTACTAATTATCTCCTTTTTAAATTAAAGGGGTCAAAGACCCCTTTTTTTTGTTTACTATTTAAATAATGCAGGTTTACCAGCTAATTCAACAATTGTTCTTGTATCTAAGCCATCTGAAGAATAAGCAATTTTAATTGAATAATACTTACCATCTTTTAGTAAAATGTGTGAACTACCATCAAAGCCTACATAATCATAAACGATTGATGCATCATTTTTATCTTTGTATTGTAAACCAGTGTATTGATATGCATTACCGTTTTTAACAACTGTGATTTCTTCGTCTGCTTTTTTAACGATTTCAGTGTTTTGACTGATAACATATCTAAACTTACTACTATCTTCTAAGCCTAAAGCATTTAAAATTTTAGGCATAGTTCCATAAGTTTTTGATGAAAAGTTAACAACAAAGTTACATGAAGAATCAATTGTGTTATTTACCCATACTAATTGAATATTTTCATCTTTAGCTTGGTCAAGTTCATAAACACGCATAACGTTTTGAACATTAGAGAATGTTGAATTTTTAACTGTATAGTTAAACTTCCATTCATTTGTAATTGCATCAGCCTTAGCATTTGCGTGAATTGCAACAGGGTTTTTCTTAGCATTATAAATTGGAGCACCATATGTATCTTTTAATGGAGTATCAGCTTTTAAAGTTGAATTAACTGTACAATTGTCCATATATAGATAATAGCCAGCACTAACACCATAGAAGAAATTACAAGAAATAGTAGTATCTTTTATAATAACTTTTGTATCTGAAGCATTACAAGCAATTAGATAATCGAAGCAATCAGTTTCTTTTTCAGTAACAAATTTAGATTCTTCAACTGTTAATGTCGCTTTACTAGTTGCTTGTAAACCATACTTTTTACCTTCTACTGTAAATTCACATCCGCTAAATGATACTTCACCTTGGAATTTAACAGTGTCTTTAAATTTAATATTTTCAAATACAACTGAGCCTGTAGTATCTGCTTTTACGATAGGTTCAACAACTTGTGCATCGCCATCACTAACAATTTTAACTGGGTAGCTTACAGTAACATCTAAACCTTCAAATACTCCTTTTGCTAATCTAATTGTGCCTACTTGTTTTGAAATAAGATCTTTTAGTTCAGCAGTAGTATTTGCAGTAGTGCCAGCACTAAATACTGTATACGCAACACTTAGAGAGATACCATCATAACGGAAAACCATAGTTTTTCTTCCAGCTGAATTAGTATCAAAACCAGTTACTGTAACTGCAGAGTTACTAGCTTTTACTTCGAATGTTTTGCCATCATTTTGAGTAGCTCTCAAAGTAATAGCTTCTAAATCTAGCTTATCGCCGATTTCATATTCAGTTTTAACATCGCCTACTAATTCTAATTGAGTAATAGATGATGTAAAACAACTTACTAAGCATAATAATAACATCATACAAAATAATGATGATAATAAAATTTTCTTTTTCATTTTAATTTTCTCCTTTAAATTTTTATATTCCTACATTCTTTTCAGAATGATAAGACCTATTTTGTACTAAAACAATAGTATGTTGTAACAGAGTATGTTATGCCATACAATTCATAATATAATACCAATGCTTTGACATTTGTTGAATAAACAATGCCATAGCCTTCGACTAGTCTTTCATTATTAAATTCTTCACCATTGTATAAAGATGATTCACCTAATACATATTCTCTACCATTTACAAGTTCACCATTTGCATTAACATCATAGACACGTGCTGATACATTTTGATTATTACAATAAACTGTTTCTAGTGTTCCATCAGCGCGATAATATCTAAAAGCACTATTGGTAGTTTTAGGAACTACAATTTTATTCGTATAATCACTATTAATAAATAAATTTTTTAAAATAATGATTGGAGTTTCTTTTGTGTGTCCATTTTCAGCATTGACATATGCCGTGTATAAAGGTTGTAAACCACTAACGCTTTTACCATCTCCATTAATCAAATCATAGTACAAATATGACAAGTTTTCATTTGCTTTTTCTTCGACAATAGTAATGTTTGCATAACCTATATATGCAAGTGGAGCAGATGGGTTAGGTTTATATGCTACTCTTAAAATACCATTTTTCTCAAATTTCCAAGTTTCAGTATCTGGAATTTGATAAAAATATTTATCTCCTTCTTGAATAACTTCACACTCATAATTTCCATACACATAATAATTAGTTGTAGTTTCATCACTTGGCTTTGTTTTAACATCTGTTTCAGAAATTTCAAAATAATATAAAAAGTATGGGGTTATGGTTACATCTTGAGTGAAAGCATTAAAACCACGAGTTTTTGTAATTTCATTTTCAACATTTTTAAATACAGATGCGCCTGAAGTAGAAATTTTTTCATTTTTGTAAACTTTAAAGTTACCATTAGCAGATGTCATATTATTTAACTTATATATTTCACCTTCATATTTCGCAACTCTAAATTTAAATTCAATAGGCTTAAGAGGTATACCTGTTATTGTCATATTACTTATTATTATAGTGCCTGTAGCACCATCTTTAAATTCATCACTTGGCAACTTAATCATATTATCTTTAACAGTTAGTTTTTTAGTTTCTGTACTGCCGTCCAATTTATATTGATACTCTGCATTTTTAGAGAATGCTATAGAATTAGTGTATATTGGGCTATAACTATAATATAATGAAGAATTTGAAAGTGAAATTACAGTGTTATTAGCATCAATAATAAATTCAGTTTCTTCTACACCAAGTTCTGGATAGTAATAAACACCATTCAATCTTCTAACACCAACAGTAGTATTCATATCTTTTTCGACTTTTAACTTAAGTTTTAAATTATAAAGTTTTCCATCATTGTATCTATAAATTAAATATAAAATAACTTCATCAATATATTTATTATTATTATTTTTGTCTTTAGGCCATGCCTTCCAAATATCTAGTGAATTACTATCAACAACTCTCTCAACCATTTTCCAGTTATTTGGAGTATCAAGTATTAATTCACCACGATCTTTATTTGTGTCACTTATATCTTTTACTGTGTATTTATAATCAGAATTTTTTAGTTCACTTGCAGATACTTGACTCAAATAGTATTGAACAATATATCCGGAATACAAACCACTATTTTCAAATTTACCATCATAAGAAAATGATTGACCTCTACCAGGGTGATACACAATATCAGGAGCATATTGATTAGATACGCCTTTACCTCTAAAATCAGGTAGCCTAATTTGTGTAGCTCCGCTTAAATATATTGGATTTCCCTCTGATATGTCAAATTCAGGGATATAATCGGCACCATAACGTCCATAATTATTCAAATATAAGTTATTTACTCTCACAAAATGAGCGTTTTCAGAATCGTTTTTATTTATATCATCTCGCATTATAAATTCAATTTTAAATTGAGTTTTTTCATCACGTTCAATAAAAATTATTTCTCCATAAGTTGCTGTGGCATATTCGCTAAATTTAAAATTGTTTATTTCTAAAGATTTTTGATTTTTAACATCACATTTCCACAACAATTTACCTTCTTGCGAAGTCAATAAATTATTTTGGCCATCATATAATATAACGTATGCTGCACTAAATGGTGAGGCTTTTTGATTAAAATCATAACTATATAGTCCAGCGTATGTTGACAATAAATTTGATGTTGTTTTATCGTAATAGATGGTAGAACCATTAAATTGTTTGCTACCTGAATTGTTCTTACCGTTAAATTGGTCATCGGAAGTATAACCACCGAGCACAAAACTTAAATTACTATTTTGTATTTGATATAGGAAAGTAACATACCAACGATTGCTTTGCCCAATATGACCGTTCGATAGTAAATGAGATCCTAGTGAAATATTTTCATCATGGTCAAAAACAACTTTTTGATTTGCAGTTTTGATATTATTAGAAGTTGTATTTGGCGCTACATAAGTCTGATCCCTATTATTTATAGAGGTAAAATAATAATCGACTACCTCAAATTGAAGTTCAGCTTTATATTTTCTACCTTCGTAATTAAATTCGACAGCTAATACACCACTTCCAGATAAAACATTTTCAGAAACAGTATAATAATACGTATGTATTATTTCATTTTCATTGTAGTTGCCGTCTTTATATCTAATCTGGGCATATGAATTTTGCTCAAATGTTATTGGCGTTTTAGTATTATTTCTGATAACACTAAATTTAACGTTTTCAAATTCCTTTGTTTTTTCATCATAATTACCTAAAATTCCACACAAATCAATTGTTTTGGAACTTGGAGAATATATTGTTGCAGAAAGCCATCCCACGGAGCCATCTAAGTAGCCATTTTGATATACATTAGTGAAGGCACCTTTTTCATAGCCATAAGGTAATTTAATTTTTTCACCGGTAACAAAATAGAAAGGATTAATAGATGTACCGTAATTAGTGCTAATATATCTGCCATTTACATAGTAGAATTTAGCTTTTTCAAATTCTTCTTTTGCTACAACTTTAATTTTAAATTTTGCTTCCTTATTCGCATACAAAACTGTAATCTCATATTCTTCGTCATCTTTACAACCTAATTCTTTAAGTGTCTTGTATTGTTTTGAGTCAGTAGAATCATTTACAAGAGTTGTATTAACTCCTTGACCAACAATTGATACCTTCACACCATCATCTGATATTCTTATATCACGAATTGAAGCAAGTGGCATAAATTTGTCATATAGATTAAAAATAGTGTTTCCATCATATGAATTTGTAATTAATTTTTTATCATTTTGAACTTCGACTACTTGACCATAATATTTTTCATTTAGGACCCTATCAACTGCTAGTTCCATATAATCTACTACTTCGTAGCTAAACTTATATTCTTTTACTAAGCCATACCATGTTACTTTTACTTTCAACTCGCCAAATTTTTCGCTGGCAAAAACATTTGGGTCATTATAATCAATCAAATTACCATTTAAAAACATTTCTATGTAGTAATTATTCTTATTATTACTTGCATAAATTGTTTGTACACCTGTTTTACTAGGAAGAGGTATTTGTATGTATGTTCTATTACGCTTTTGAATTATTTCATCAGCATCAAATAGAATTTTTCCAATGGTAGTTGTATCACCGCCATACCAAGTATATGTTTGTGAATTAATGACAAGATTTTGAATATTACTATTCAGTAATTCATCAGATAAAACCTCATATTTTTTTTCACTATAATAACGATCAATAAGAATCCAATTATCAAATTGTGAGCCGTTATATTTATATTTCCAAATATTGTTATCAACATCTGAAGGTTTAACAGCAAAGTAATTATAAACATAGGTATCAAATTTTAATGTACCCTTGTCTCCTGCCTTTAAATCCATGTCAATCCAATAATTGATATCATTCTTAACTTCAGCTGTATATGCAGCTAATCCAGATGTATTTTTGCCGACTTTCAAATATGTATCAATCATATCAAAGCCGTAAGTTCCATCAGCTCTTTTAATAATGATAAAGTATTGTAGTGGATTAGGACAAACATTTTTGTATGCTTCATATTTATTAGTTAAATCAGGACTATTTGTTGCATAAGGATAATATATCTTAGTTTCACCCTTTTGATTTTTAAATGAAAAATAATATCCTTTGCAATAGTAATAATCAGAACTTAAATCTTTTTTAATCTCACATTTTGATCTATCTCCAGTTATCGTCAATCCAGATTTAGAAAGAGTTTGCAAATCTAACTCCTCTGGTAGTTTGTCACCTCTAATAAAATAGTATTTATCCTCTTTGTTATTTTCTTTTGTTACAGTAAGAATAGTTTGATAAATAGTTCCTGTTGAATATGTATATGTTAAAGATAAGATATTAGTTTGTGCAATATTGTTACCAATAGATAGTGAAAATGGATTAGATGTAAGACCAATATTCTCGCCTTGATAAAACAAGAAATTGTCATTCAAAGAAGCATCTCTATTATTAATGGTAGAAATTTCAACTTGTTGCTTATCAATTAATTTACAATAAATCGTTTGCTCATTGTAATAATTGATTGCACCAACATAATATTTAATTGTAAGTTTGTACAACTTATCAGTTCCTGGAATGGCTTCAAACACCGTTTGATAATTATTTTTACTATCCAACGTAACATCGCTTTTGACCGATTGAATTGTACTATAGTCTAAATTAAGTGTACTATTATCTATAAGTTTTACTTGTGTAAGTCCTCTAATACCAAGATTAATATTTTTTTCACTAGAATCACTAGAATTTAAATCAAATTGATAAATGTAAAATGGATCTTCTTGATTTTTACCTGTTCCATATAAGTATCTTCCATTGATTCTCGTTATTTCGAGTTCATCAGAATTACCTACTCTATAATTAAACTGTATAATTCTCGAAGTTGAAGAAACACTTGAAGTACCATCATCCATAATTTTCAATTCATCAAATATACCAATAAGTTTCATTGTTTTATGGCCAATAGTAGTTGTGTCTAAGTCAATAACTAAAAAATACGGGTCTGACTTAGAAGGGTCGTAAGTGGTTGAAGAATTACCTAATTTAGAAATCGGAGCAGTATTTTTAATAAAATACGCCTTTTCGAGAATTTTTTTAATTTCTTCGTCTGTTTTTTCTGAATATAAACCCTTTAATTTGTTAAACAAATTGATATATCCTTTTGATGCTTCTTCATTTAAATCATACAAAATATTTTGATTTTCATAATCATACGTAAAATTTCTTTTAAAAATTTCTGGATATAGATCAATTACATTAGAATTTTGATTAAAATATGCAGGAATATTATTAAACAGATAATCTAAAATCTGAGTTTGACCATCTGTTATTTCCTCTGAAAAAACTCTACTTATGTCGTTAAGTTTAAATTTTTGAGTTTTACTAATAATTTCTGTATTTGTATTATCCTGAAGCGTAATAGTAATATTCAAATTACCATCATTATCGATTTGATTTTTGTAAGAATCAAGACTTGATGCAGTAATTTTTTCATAAACATTCGTCACAAATAAATTTTTGCCAACATAACTATTTAATAATCCGTCATAATTATCTAAATTACTTTTATCGTTATGTAAATAATAATAGACATTTTTAGATGAATAGATTAAACCTTTTTGTGTAGAAACTTTCACAATACGATACTTATCAGATCCAGATGTTGCGTTAACATCTTCAACTATACTATAAACGTCAGCTATTGTATTTTCATTTCCATTTGAAGTATCAGTCTTTGTAGCTGATTGTAGCTTACCGACAGCATCATTTTTACTATTAACCGTATATGTATAACTTAATGTCCATAAGCCATTTTCTAATTTATTAATTGTTGGCTCACTTGTATAAACATATGATGCTTTTTTTACTTTTTCGTATAATTCTTGAATTCGAGATTGTGCTTGTTTTAAATCTGTAAGTTCATTTTCTACATCACCTAATACTTTCATACCTTTGGTTCCGCCAATTTCTGTGGCTTTAATTTCAGCAAATTTCATATCACCGATTTTAATTGTATAAGTATAATTTTTGGCCGCATCATTCGCATCTGATTCATCACGATACATTAAACGTGCAACGTTATCATATGTTAAATTTGCACCATCCAATGACATATTAATGTCGTATATTTCACGATATACAACGGTTTTTGCAGCAATAAGCCCCTTATCATCGAACATTTTAACGTTCATGGTTGTCGTTCCGTTAGTATTTTTATCATATTTAACGCGCCACTTTGTGATAAATACAGAACTACCTAATTCATAGCCATCACTTTTAGCAAGATCTGTTATTTTTTTAATTTGCTCGCTAGAATAACTTCCAAGTTCTTCAAGCATAGTTTCGTTGAATATTTTAACATTAGGATTAATAGATAAATTATATGGTAAATATGTTAGACCATCTTTAGTTATTTTTTCTTTTTCATATGCTAGTTTAGTTTCAGCTTCAGCAATAGCAATAGATCTCATTTCCAAAAATTGGTTTGCTTTATCACCTAATTTTTCAATTAATTCTACACTAAATGATGCATTACCATCTTCTGTATCAGTTTTAGAAATTCTAATTTTTCTTGCATCATTAATTTCAATTGCTTCAACTTCTTTGATTGTTGTAAAAGCACCTGGTTCAATAAATTCAACAGAATCAGGAATTCTCAAAACACCATCTATTTTAGTGATTGATTGAGAGGCACCTGAAGGAATATTTAAAATATTGTTATCAAATACAACGTATTTTACAATACCAGATGAAGTAGTAAATGAACTAAAATCATTAATATATAAAGTTTGATTAGGGTTAAACTCATTTATATGCTCAGCCATAGCTGCTTTTTGAGCATCTGTAAATCCCTTTAGTGAAGTCATCAATTCACTATTAGCGTTATTAAATAAATTATAAATTTCTGTAAATTCGCCTTTTCCACTAATACTTCTTAATGAATGTAAAGTTTCTGAAAGTGAAGTACCACTAACATCAAGTAATAAATAGCCATCTACAATTTCTTCAATTGAGGTTTTTTTAGTAGTATTTGCAACATTTTTTTGACCGGATGTATTTTTTCCATTTGAGACTTCTAAATCTTTAGCTTTACCAAAAACAACTCTTTTTGTCTCTTTGTTATACCAATATGAATATCCATCTTTTGCTGCAGAAGGGATAAAATCATATTTGGATGTATTTTTTTGAACAACATATCTAATATCAGCAGCTTCCAAATTATCCGGAATTTGAGCATCAAAATAATCTATCAATATATTATTCATATTTTTTGCATTTTGAATATCCTTAGAAGTTTTTGCTTTTTTGATATAGCTAGATAGAGAAGGAATAAGTACAGCCGCAAGAATACCGATAATAACAATAACGATTATTAGTTCGGTAAGCGTAAAGCCTTTTTTGTTTTTATTAATTTTCATTTTCTTCTCCTTATAATTTAAGAGTGTATACCAATTGATAAAATCTAATATGGATATACACTCTTAAAACATTATTAATTTTTCTAATCACTTAATTTTTATTATTTTGTAAAATAATATGTAACTACTTTGGCTTCTGCGCCTTCGCCAGTCATTTCAAGACCATATTTACCTGTTGTGCTATTTTTTTTCAACATATGACAAGTCATTTTGTTCTCATCTGAAGTTGTTGTGTATGATTCTCTAAATGCTGTATTATCATCAGCTACTACAATTGTATTTTTTTCAACTAGAGCACCATCAACAATTAAAACATAGTACTTATCATCAACATTAACTACATAGTTTTGTTCAGTTGCATCTGTATAAGCGTCTGAATCTTCAACTAAAGAAGAAAGATATTCTTTATAAGCAGTTAAAGCATCTTGTTCAGCGGCCGATTTTTTAGCCTTTTTGATATAGGAAGAAAGA
>UQAI01000051.1 GCA_900538885.1 uncultured Mollicutes bacterium | reverse complement strand
GAGTGTTCGCCAAAATTGATTTTTGATTTTTCGTCAAATAATTTTTTAGCCTAATTTTTATTATTTTTCTTATATTATTGTAAATTTTTATTTATTTCATTTTATTCTATTTAATTATTTTATAAATTGATATTTAAGTTTATTTGATTTTTATTTTTTGTTTTAAATGATTTTAAGATAGTTAAATTTATATACTTGATTGTACATATTTTATATTAAGTATAAGTTATTTTGGTGTTGTTATTTATGGTTAAAAGAAAGTTTGATAAGAATCAAGCAAAACTAGGTATAAAGACACTTGATTGGAATGTTCCAGCCAATCATATTTCTCGTTTTGTCGTAGAATTTGTTGAAGAAGTTTTTCCACTTTTAAATATCAAAGAGCCTAAGAAAAAGAAAGGAAGAGGCTCCCTTCCAGTAGATTCAATGCTAAAATTACTTATTTATGCTAAAATACAACATATCGACCGAACATCAATAATCGCAGACATGGCAAGATACCATGACATATTTAAATACGTGTGTGATGATATTCGACCTTCTGAAAGATCAATACAAAGATACAGAAGAGAATACGGCAATTATTTTGAAGTATTATTGCAAATAACCTTAAAAAAGGCCTTTGATGAAGGATTCACTGAATTTAATCACGTTGCCATTGATGGAACCATCAAAAAAGCATACAATTCCAACAACAACACCATCACCAAAAAAGAAACACAAATATTGGTCGATTACTACGAAGGACGACCAATTGACCCAGAATCTCTTGAAAAACTCCATAAACCAGCCCAAAGATTACTCGAAAAGAAAGACATGGATGACGAAGACAAATTAGAACTATTATATGGAATAGAAACACAATTCACATTCACAGGACAAGACAGAATACCAGTAAACGATATTGAAGCAAGATTTATGAAAGGAAAGAAAGGAAACTACATGGTTGCCTATAATATCCAATCTGCAGTCGATTACGATACCAAATTAATCTGTGCAATAAACGTCACACAAAATCCTACAGACCATTATGAACTACCAAATATCGCAGAAAGAGCAATACGAAACATTAACACCAAACCAAAATACATAAGTGCAGACACAATCTACTTAAACCAAATAAGTCTATCATACTTGGCGGATAAAAAAATAGATGGATTAATACCAAATAGAAAACAATCCAAAGAAAAAATAGGAAAATTAAACCCAAATCCATATCATAAAGACCATTTTGAATATGATTATGAATTAGACGCATTCAAATGCCCAGAAGGAAACTACTTACACTTTTTTGCAAAATATATAGAACCACACAAAGACCCAGAAAAACCAGACAAAATAAAAAGACTCTACAATAATTATGAAGCATGTAAACACTGTCCTGCAAGAAATAAATGCTGTTCATCCTCACAAACACACAAAACCATCACAGAATACGGTTCAGAAATGCAAAAAGCAATGAACCAAAAAATGGAAAAACAAGAATATAAAGACGAATATGCCAAAAGATCAAGTGTTGAAGGACCATTTGGAATATTCAAAGAACAATTCCAAATAGAAAAAGAAGTAGTCATCGGAATGGTAAAAACAGAAGAAAGAATAAACTTAGACGCACTAGCATACAATTTAATACGATTATATAATATTAAACAAGAAATAGAAAACACAACCGAAGATTTAGAAGATTTCTGCGAAAGCACAACCATTAAAAATCAATTAAAACTCGATGTAACAATATTTTAAAAAAATCAACAAGTCAACCAAAATTTAATTTTGGCGGACACCCAATATTAAAAAAAAGAGAAAAATGTGAATAAAATTATAATCTATTCACTAAAACTGTGTTTGAAGTAGCATAACCATCATACATGGAAGTAATAATATATTTACCCGCCACCAAATTAATATTTAAACTAGCGACACCATTAACATCAGTAATCTTATTATAAAACACACCATTTATATTGAAAGTGACAGTCTTATTAGCTAATGCACGACCTGTGCCATCAACTAAACGAGCTTTAAACTGACTTCCATCCTTATAATTCATGGTTAAATCACTACCCTCCAAAGTAGGTAAAACTGTTACTTTTTTACCCACCTGAAGACCATTAGGATGAATAGATGTTAAAATATATTCTCCCGGATTTAAATTAATATTTAACTTAGCCACACCTTCACCATTTGTTTCACGAGTATATAAAACACCATTAATGTTAAACTTAACTTTAGTGTTAACCAACGGATTACCTGCACCATCTACAAATTTGGCATAAAACTGAGAGTCATTATGATAATACTTAACTAAATCATTAGATTCTATTGTTGGCAGAACTGTAACATCAAATGATTTTAATAAACCATCATAAGGATTATGTACTGTTAAAATATATTTTCCAGACCATAATTTAATATTTAATGTAGCTATACCCTCACTATTGGTTTGGCGAACATAAAATACCCCATTAATGTTCATTGACACATTAGTGTTAACAATCGGATTACCTGATCCGTCAATTACTTTAACATAAAATTGAGAACCATTAAGATAATATTTAACCAAATTATCTGCAAGTATTGTTGGTAAAACTTTTATCACAGCTTTTGCAAATGCATTATCTGACTTTTGAGGACCATAATATGCACATAAAGCTTCATACTCCCCTGGTTGAAGATTAATATTCATTGTTGCCCAACCATTTACATCAGTTGTACGATTATATGTTCTTCCATTAATTGTTATAGAAACTGTACGGTTTGCTAATGGATTTGAATATGAATCCACTAATTGTACATAAAATTGTGTTCCATTACGGTAATTTTTAGTACAATTTAAGGCAAATAAATATGTAGAATTACCTGAAATAACTAAAGTAGTTTTTACAGATGATTTTTTGTAAGTATCATCCCCACTGAATATTGCCCCAATGTCATGGAACCCCTGAGATAAAACAACATCCACATATGCCCTACCACTTGAATCAGTAATGCTGGAATAACTTTGATTGTCAACAGTAAATTTAATTTCCTTACCTTTAATATATGTTCCATTTTCATCAATTAAAACAACATAAAACTTATCGCTGCCACCCAATGCAGAATCTCCAGCAATTAAAACTGTTTTAGTAGTATTTCCAACAGATTCCACATTTATATAATTAATTCCATAGCTTCCAAGATAAGAATTACTGCCTAGATAACAAGTGGAAATAATGTATCTTCCATACTCCAAATCAAAACTAAATACTGCTCTGCCATCTTTTTTAGTGACAGATTTGTAAGATCCGACAAAATCTCCCTCAATTGTAGATACATTAACTAAAATAGTGGCATAACCAATAGGATTATCTAAAACATCACTTAAAATAACAGTGAAATTTAAAGTTTCATTGTCGAAACCGTTTAAATCATCTCCTTTAATGTTGGTGGAAGTCTTGTTAGAATCAACAACCAAAATATAAGATGATCCAGAAGATGGAATATAATTTGGATTATCTACATAATAACTAACTAAATATTTGCCAAGGCCAAGACTCAAGAGTAAACGAGCTATACCATCATTATTTGTAGTGGCATTATACTTTGTCCCATTTATATCAACGACTATTTGCATATTTTTAACAGGAGCATTCCTGGCATCAAGTAGTTTTATCTCATAATACTTGGCTTCACCAATATTCATGATAACATCAGATCCAAGAACCGTAATAGGCATACGATAAACTGAAATAGTGCTTGAATTTTTAGCAAACAATCCATAATACTGATTAGTGTACTGGTAAGTAATATTATAAATTCCCGGATTTAAAGTAATCTGCAAGCGGCCATAACCATAAATGTCAGTAACAACATTATAAGTTTGCTGCCAATCCCCAGAAGAAATTGTAACAACAATATTCTTACCGTACAAACTGTATGCATTAGTATCATTGAAAGAAATCACAAAATATCTGTTTTCACCATAATACTGAACAAAATCACTGGCATTAATAGAAACATGGCCTGGTGTAGTTTTACTATCAACAACAATAGTGGCAGCACCTGTGGAATCAATATACCATACATCACCATCAAAATCAAAAGTAGCTAAATAAGTACCTTCACTTTGAGAAATACGAAAAGTTACTTCTCCATTACCATCAGTTACACCAGCATAAGTTTTTAATAAAGACCCTTTGTAGATATTTAATTTTATTGTTGCATTATTTACTCTATGGCCAAACATATCAGTTAAAACAACTGAATAAACACCATTTAATGGAATTTTAATATAATGAAATCCAGAAATAACCGTCAAAACCTTATTAACCACAATAGTTCCACTACCTTTTGCAAAACCATAAACATTATCTCCTGCATAACTAGCAGTTATTTGATAAGTTCCTGGAAGATAATTAATAGTTAATCTAGCCACTCCATCATCACCAGTTTGCAAAGTAAAGACATCATATAAATCACCTTGAGTTAAAACTACTTTAATATATTCTCCACGGATTAAAGTACCATGTGCATCTTTTAATGTAATATTATACTCATTTCCAATACCATAAAAAGTAACATCAGGCACCTCAATTGTTGAATTAACCGGACGAATTTCCACATCTGATACTGATGAACTTGGTAAATACCATCCATCTCCTCCATACTCACATTTGATAATGTATTTTCCAACATCCAAACTTAATATTGCATCTGCACGACCTGTTGAACCTGTAGTGATTACAGCAGTTCTTGTTCCTCCTTTAGAATCAATAATAGTGATTTTTATACTTTGATTAACGATTCCCACTTGCCCATTACTTAAAACTGCATAAAAATTAACATTTTTACCATAAAATGTGTAATTATAGCTAATCAAATATGTAGCAGATGGCTGAACATCTATTTTAGCAGATTTATTGCATCCTTCAAAATAACCGTTACCATCATAATAAACAGACATATTATATACTCCTACAGGATAAGTTACTTCAAATTTAGCATGACCTTTTTCATCAGTAACTAAAGTAAAGTACTCTTTTTCACCTTTTGGAGTTGTAATGACAACCGTTAAAGTTTGAT
Source organism: uncultured Mollicutes bacterium (assembly GCA_900538885.1). Classification (GTDB taxonomy): domain Bacteria; phylum Bacillota_I; class Bacilli_A; order ML615J-28; family CAG-313; genus UMGS75. Next base: position 5,843 of record UQAI01000051.1, on the reverse strand, counting down.
TGAAAATCTTATGGCCATTTACATTAATTAAAGTGATTTCATAGTTGTTATTATTTCCATAAAATACTACATCATCCATTACCAATTGAGTGTTATTATTTCTAAGTGTTAAATCCAAAAGTTGATTATCAATCCGTGCATAAATATTAAAGTCAGCAGTAGTTTCATTTTGAACAACATATGCATCAGCTTTATTATTTTCAAGAGAAGTATTAAGTGGAGCTATTATTCCATAATCTGATGAGAAATAAACAGTTCTAGTTGGAAGAGTACTGTTAAATTCATAAATATTTCCACTATTATCTGTTAATTTATTTAAAGCAACTACAATATGAGTATTTGTAACAGCATCTAAAGACATGATTACCCAATTATCAAGAGTTAAAGACCCAATATGTACAAAAATCCTATTATTATCCGGTTTTTGATTAGATCCCCACCAATTACTTGAATAATCTACTTCGCCATCATATACAAAAATATCATTACCTCCATAAGTTGCAGAATTATTTAAAAATACAGAGTAATGAACTGTTTTTGTATCTGCAAGAGCTCCTCCGTAAAGTGCTTTATTTCCAATGAAAACAGAATAATAAATTTCATTAGCAGTAGCTATTCCTCTATTTGGATAAGTGGAATACATATCTGCACTAGCTGAGTTATCATTTTTATAGAAATAAGAATTATTTATTAAATCAGCACTTACCTGACAAACAGTATTTGAATCAAAGAAGGAATTATTTACAATAGCTCCCTCAATTAATTTACCTTTGTTTTTAATAAAAGAACAATTATTTACTTCCCCATGGCAAGTTCCGTAAACACTACGCCCCAACTCCAATCCAACACGATTGCTTGCATAAAAATCACCAGGTATGAAATTATTCTCAATGAATAAAGAATTATTGATGTAAGCAAAGACAGTGCCACTAGATAAATCACCCACTATATTTTTACTTAATGCGGATGAAGAATAATAAGTAGTAGGATTTAAATTAACAATACCTACAGTATTGCTTCTAAATATTGAATTAGAAATAGAAATATAATTCCAAACCGGGAAACAAACATTATATGCCTCCATACCCCTAGAATCATAAATGTTACTACATTTTTCAGCAGATATTCTGTCAATAATAATATTAGCTCCTCCTTTAATTAAAGGACCTACAATACTTTTAAAAGTAGTGTTTTCAACAAAAACATATCCTTTGTTTTGAACACCCCCATATGTTGAAATAACCGCAATTGAACGAATATCATAGAAGTTAGAATTTAAAACTGTTAAATTTCCCCCTTTAACAAGTATTAATTCATTAACATATTGTTTTAGATTAATAGTGAAGTTTAAGTTTTTAAGGGTCAAACTACCCCATTCTTTAACTATGAATATATTGCGATCATTTTCTCTACTTAAAATAGCATTTCCAACACCAATAATAGTCAAATTTTTAACAATCTCCAAATTTGAATTCCAATTATTCATATACGTACCATTTAACAAATAAATTACATTACCATTTAATGCTTTAGCTATTGTATAATCTAAAGTTTTATATGGATTATCTCTGCTTCCATCACCAAAACCATTGTGACCTGTTGGGGAAACATACCATTCATAACCCGTTAAACCTGTACCTACAACAAGCCTTAATCTTTGAGAGTTAATAACAGCGTAAACTAATGAACTTTCATTATTATTCCTTAAATAATTAGAAAATGTACCATTAACCAAAGTTCCACCATTATAAATAAATTTACCATTTTGAGACTCAAATTTAACACTCATTTGAGGAAGTAAAGAAGGATTATCCAAATACTTCATAGATTCCCCATCAGTATACTTATTTAAAGTTGCTCTGAATTCAGCATTGGTTCCTATATTAATTGGAGATTCTTTACATTCAAAAGTCATTACAACCCAATATTTAGAATCATTCTTAGCATATCTAATAGCAGGACCCTTATTTACTCCCCACCAATTATAATTTGCTGAAACATTAGTTGAAAATTTACCATTACCACTAATTTCACCCAGCATAACAGAATAAGTCATATTAAGATTACAGGTATTAGCATATATGCTTGAATCAAAATATGATGATTTAATAGTTATATTAGAAGCATAGAATGAATTATAAATATTGCTACTAGAATGCTTTGAATATACATTTTCAATATCAACAATAGAAAATCTCGCTTCAATTCCTTCACTAAAATTAGAATTTTTAATGGCAAATGTACCATTATCACATTGTAATGCACCTATTTGTGAATTAATAATTGTCATATTGATACTTTTAAAATTATCATAATCATAATCAGGATTTGAATAAATGCTATAAATCTGAGAATTATTCACAAAAACATTATGATGATTATAAATTGATGGTTTAGAAGTTGCTTGAGACAATTTAGAATTTACAACATTACAATTTCCCAAATTAAAAATTATAGCTGCATGATTTGATCCAACACAATTAGAAAATTTAGAATTATAAATATTCAAATCTCCCTCATTGTAAATAACACTAATAAATGTATTTATATTTTCAAATTCAACATTTTTTAATGTTAACAACCCATTATTGCAAATAACACTATAACAGCTGGAATATGCAGTTGTTTTTCCATTGACAAAATTAATATTTTCCAAACTTAATGATTTGGAATCAAAAATATTAAAAAATGTACTTTGACCGTTACCATTAACTGTTACATTACCAGTTAAGGATTTAATTACCAAATTTTTATTTATTTCAATGTCTAAATCACCAGGAGCATTATAAATTCCATCCATAAGAATAATAGTAGAATTATCACTAACCACATTAACTGCTTCACCAATTGAAGAATATGGTTTATCTCGGCTACCATCCGGCACTACAGACAAATTTGCAGAAGGATTTACATAAACCTTATTGTCCCCATCATCTCCAATAATAGGGTCTGCATCATAGTTATTTTCAAAAATTATGCCCTCATCTATGCTAACACCATTATTAAAATCATCATTAGCACTAGCTATGCATATTGAAGACATGAAAATTAAAAATAATATCAATACAAATGCACTCTTTTTAACTGAAATAATTAACACCTCTTAATTAAAGTATATTTGGTTAAAAATCAACCAAGATATTATTATTTTTATCAAAAAGAAGTATAAAAAACTTTCTAAAAAATCTGGAAAAAAAGAAAAAAGGTTTAATTATTCATTTTCCTTATCTTTTCTGCGTTTATAACCTATAAACAAGCAGATTATAAGAATAATGATTAAACCAATAAATGTAAATATTGTTTTTGGATTATCTAATTGCTTAGTTACCTCCTCTTCATCAAGTTCATATGCTTTAACATCTTCACTGGAACTAGACGAACTAGATTTACCTGCATCAGAAGAAGCAAAACCTCCAACACTAGCTAAAGAAGCAACATTTGCAGTTAAACCTACAGTAAGTAAGTTTTTATTAGCATTAGATTCATCAATTTGACTTAAACTATTGGCATTAGAACTACCATTAATTCCAGGATTTGAAATTGGTTTACCTCCTTGGGAAGTACCATTACCATAATCAGATCCTCCAACAGGACCATATTGGCCACCGCCACCAGGACCCAAATTACTTCCAGGACCAGGGATTCCGCCACCAGGACCCAAAGGACCTGAGCCAGTACCTTCACCATGGCCCCCAATTTGTGGACCAGTATACCAAATAGGATTTGTTTTAGTAATCACTGTAGGACCAGAAGCAGGTTTGTCATTACCTCCAGGTGTAGCAGTTCCATTTCCATGAGGATTATTTGGTACAACAACAGAAGTCCAATTAATAAATGACTTAATTAATGGTTTAAATTTAATTTTATCTCCCAAATTAAATAGAGAATCATCAGGAACACCTTTTTTACCATTAGATTCCCAGTAATTATACCTTGCATCAACATATAAATGTGATTTATCAAATGCACTGAAAGTAGCATCTCTAGGGGCCTTGTTATTCACAAGATTAGAATTATGTACAACAACATTAGCAGAACCTAAATAAAATGCTCCCCCTGCCTCCAAACCAAGATTATTAGAGATAGTTGAATTAAATATATTTAAGTTATTTTGAGTATGCCCATAGTAAACATATGAACTGTAACTAATAGCTCCTCCATAACTTGCAGAATTATTGCTTATAATCGTATTAGTAATTAAGAAGTTATTAGATATGTCTAAAGCGCCTCCCTTATTCCCTGCACGATTATCAGTAATTATACAACCATCAATACGCCCATCATTTGCTTGAACAGATAATGCCCCACCATTAATTACTGCCTTATTATAACGGACAGCTGAATCTTTAAGATTGAATTTGTTAAATGTTCCATAAATTACTCCACCATCTCCATAATTTCTATAAACATAAGAATTTAAGTTAGGATTATTACCAACAATAGTGGAATTAGCCACATTATTTGTAAAGGAACAATTGGTCAAATACAGTGAAGCTTTTGGTTTATATGTAGAATATTCGCCATAGTTTGAAATGGTTCCAATAGCTCCACCTTTATAAGCATTATTATGGTCAAATATTGAATCAGATATTTCTAAAACAGTATTTTTAGTAAATAATGCTCCACCTGCACCTAAAGGAACTTCACATACTGAGCGATGTTCATAGCGAACACCTTCCTCAATAGACCACCCAGTAGAATACTTTTCAAGCATACAATGGTCTAAATTAAGAATTGCAACATTCCTGTAAAATACAGTGTTATTAATTGTAAATACTTTAGAAGAATCTGTGTAAATAGCTCCACCATGAACTCCTTTATTATTACGAATTAAAGATGATTCAATAACTGTTTTACCAAAATCAGCTATAGCTCCACCTCTATGAGCATAATTTCCAGACAATTCAGTTAAATTAACAAATAAATTACCATAATTCAGGATAGCTCCACCCAATCCAGTATTTTTACAGTCAACCGTATACCAATACTCTTTACCTCTGTCATCTACAGTTTTATTTACAAAATCTGGGTCACCATTATCAAAGTAAGCAGAAGAGTTGCAAATTATTGAATTATTAATATATAATGTACCATTATTAATAAATAAAGAACCTCCAACCATATTATGACCATTGGCTATTACTAACCCATTAACAGTTAAAGTACCATTAGCTAAAATAGTAAATAATTGACTGTTATTTGCATCAACAAATACCTTACCAGGATTAATAGATAAAATAGTAATGTTTTTATCAATGATTAAATCAGACCCTTTAAACACTCCATTTTCCAAATAAATTACACAATGATTTAAAGATTTGGCCAAAGCAAAAGCTAGAGAAGCATAAGGACGTTCTTTACTACCATCACCGGAAATATCACTACCTCCAACTGCAACATAAATTGCAAATGGCGTATTATCTTTAACTAAATCATACAATGCATAAACCGCAGCATTTGCACGTTTAGATCCATTACCACTAATAAGATAATTGTTTATAACTTTATTAAACAAATTCTCACTAGACATAATTATAACTGCATAATCATCCCCTTTTAAGGAGTAAGAAAATATATTATTATGAGCTACAGTATTACTTGATGATTTACCTGTAAAAAAGATAGCTGATTGATTAGCAACACTGGAATTTCCAGCAATATTTATATCATTGTATTTTATTGAATCATAAGCAGAATTACAAGCATAATATCCAAATATTGAAACACCACTAATAGTTAAGTTATTATGATTAAATTCTGTATAACTTGAATCAACAGAATTAACAACTTTATTAGCTATTCCAGAGATATTATTATAAACAAATTCATTATCTTTAGAATTT
>UQAI01000050.1 GCA_900538885.1 uncultured Mollicutes bacterium | reverse complement strand
AATAATTTCGCTTATAAATAAGATTTTTTTTGTAAAAGTGCAAAGTTATTGACATTAAACCGAATTTTTAATCGTTTTTGTTTAAGCATTGAAACAATTGATTTTTAGATAAATTAGACATATTTTGACAACTTTAACTTTTCCTAGAGAAGATGAATTTTGAGAAATGTAATTATCTTGATTATTTTTTTTCAAACGCTGTGAGATAGGGTTTTTAGGGGGGTAAAAGGCCAAAAAGAAGGAAATTTACTATTTTTTCCTTCTTCTTTATCTGATTTAGCTAATAGAATTTTTCCTACTAAATTGCATTACCAGCAAACTGAGTTTGGTAAAGTTTGTAGTAAACACCTTCATTTTTGATTAATTCATCATGATTTCCCATCTCAACAATTCGACCATGATCAATTACCACAATCTTATCAGCATCTCTAATTGTTGATAGTCTATGAGCAATAATTAGGCTTGTTCTATTCTTCATTAAAGCCACTAATCCGTCTTGAATATTTTTTTCAGTACGGGTGTCAACACTTGATGTAGCTTCATCTAAAATTAAGATTTTAGGGTTTGCAAGAACTGCTCTTGCGATAGAAAGAAGCTGACGTTGTCCACCACTTAAGTTACTACCAGATTCGGTTAAAACCGTATCATACTCGTTAGATAATCTATCTATAAAGTAATTAGAATTACTTAATTTTGATGCCGCAACAACTTCTTTTTTGGTAGCGTTAAGTCTTCCATATTTAATATTATTTAAAATAGTATCTTTAAATAGCACGGTATCTTGTAGTACAATTGCGATTAAACTTCTTAATTCGTGTTTTTCAATATCATTTATATTTATACCACCAATCATGATTTCCCCACTTGTGACATCATAGAAACGCATTAAAAGATTTACAATAGTAGTTTTACCAGAACCAGTCGCCCCAACAAGAGCAATTTTTTCGCCTGGTTTTACAGTTAAATTAAAGTTTTTAAGAACCATTTCACCTGGAACATAGGCAAAGTTTACATCTTTAAATTCAATGATTTGTTTTTTATCTAAATCTTTTATTGTTTTTGTTCCTTCATTAATTTCTGGTTTTGTATCAAGTAGTTCAAATACTCTTTCTGCCGCCGCAATACTAGTTTGAATTTGTGTATAAAGGTTGGCGATTGTATTGATTGGTCGTGAAAACTGTCTTGAAAGTGATGCGAAAGTGATAATTACTCCAACTTCAAGTCCGTTAATACCCTTAGTAACAAATAGTGCTCCGAATGCAACTACAAGAAGATAACTAAGATTATTGATAACGTTCATCATTGGTCCCATAATACCACCGAATAATTCTGCTTTAAATCCATATTTTCGCAAACCATTACTGATTTCATTAAATTCATTTTCCACATCTTGTTCTTTACAAAATGCTTTAACCGTTTTATGACCTACTACCATTTCTTCTACTTGAGCATTAATTTCACCGATTAGTAAACGTTGAATTCTAAAGAATTTACGCATTTTCTTTGATAGTATTTTAGTAGAAATGAAGGTAAGCCCCAGGGTTGCAAATGATATTAGCGTTAATAATGGACTATAAACTAACATTATGACTAATGCCCCAATAACCGTAATAACCCCAGAAATTAATGATGTTAATGATTGAGATACAGTATTTGAGATATTATCGACATCGTTAGTAACTTTACTCATTATATCACCATGTTGATGCGTATCAAAATAACTAATTGGCAAGTAAATTAATTTATCAAATGTATCTTTACGCATTTTTCTTACCATATTTTGTGAAAGATGAGCCGATAATAAGTTACTAACTAATTCAATTAAAGCAATACCAACATACACACTAAATAATAAAATTAATGTTTTAGTTAGTTTAGACATATTACCTTGTTTAATTGCGTTAATCGCATTGCCTTGTAAAACAGGTCCAAGTAGACTTATCAGTGTTGATATAACAACAACAATAAATAACATAATTAAATAGACTTTATTAGTACCTAAATACTTAAAGATTCGTTTTAAAGCACCTTTAAAATCTTTAGGTTTTTCTTTAAATTGTAACGCCCCCCTAGGTCCTCTACCAGGTCCGTGTCCGCCTTTACTAAATATTTCTTTTTCACTTAGTTTGGCATACTTTCCAATTTTTATTTTTTCATCATCTTTTTTAGATTTTTTAGGTTGATGGTGATTTCTACTCTTTTTATCCCTTTTATTAAAAAGAGTATCTTTTAATTCCTCGCCCTTTTCTAGTTGTTTATTTTCTTGTACTTTCTCCACAATTTGTGATTTTGATTCATTTAAAGCAATTTTCACATCATTATTTATTGGGTTAATTTCTTCATTTTGTGATGTTTCATTATTTTTTTCACAACAATGATTATTCAACTCATCAAAATTAATTTTTGACATAATGGTATCTTGATATTTGAGAATTTTACGTCTACTTTGACTTATTTTTGGGTTATCTTGTTTTTTCTTGAACATTTTTTACAAGTGACTATATAACCAGTTATGATTACACCAAGTAATAATACACTAGGTACAATAATAAAAATCCATGTAATCATTATTTCACCACCTCATCTTGTTTTAATTGAGAGTTATAAATGTCTTGATAAATTTTAGAAGTCTTTAATAATTGATCATTAGTGCCTACAGCCGATACTTTACCATCATCTAAAACCATGATTTTAGTGGCACCTTTCGCACTGGCTACACGCTGTGCAACTAAGAATATGGTAGTATCCTTAAGATTTTCTCGAAGTGCCTTATAAAGTGATGCTTCCGTTTTTAGGTCTAAGGCACTAGTCGCATCATCAAAAATTAAAACTTTTGGCTTTTTTACAATTGCTCTTGCAATCGCAAGTCGTTGTTTTTGCCCACCTGATAGTGATGATCCTTTTTCCCCAATAATTGTATCATAACCATCTTTAAAGCCTGTTATAAAATCATCGGCTTGAGCAATTTTACAAGCTTCAATTACTTCTTCTTTAGTTGCGTTACCATTTCCCCATTTAATGTTTTCTTCAATTGTTCCAGTAAATAGTTCGGTCTTTTGGAAAACAACCCCAATATTTCTGCGTAAATTGTGAAGAGTTAATTCTTTAATATTTACACCATCTAAATCGATTTCTCCATCAGTAACATCATAAAATCGTGGAATTAAATTAACCATTGTACTCTTACCAGATCCTGTAGCCCCTAAAATCGCAAGTGTTTCGCCTGGTTTTATTGATATATTAATATTCTTTAATGCAGGTTCACCACTAGTTTCAGGATATCTAAAAGTAACATTGTTAAAACTAACATAGCCTTTTACATCTTCTAGTTCTTTAGTGCCATTATCAATTACTGTAGCAGCATCTAGTATTTCATTAATACGCTTAATACTTGCAGCGGCACGAGTAATTGATTGGAACATCATACCAAGCATCATAAGAGACATTAAGATTTGACTTATATAAGTAATTGATGACATTACTTCACCAACTTTTAAGCCATTTCCAAGAATTACATTTTTACCACCGATATAGATTACAACTACTACTGCCGCATAAACTATTATCATTAAAACGGGAGAAATATAAGCCATGATTTTTTGAACCTTTAAGTTAGTCATACAAAGGTTAGTATTAGCTGTATCAAAACGTTCTTTTTCATATTCTTCGCGGTTATACGCTTTTACCACTCTAGCTCCACCTACATTTTCTTGAACTACTGAATTAACATCATCAAGTTTTAATTGAGCCTTCAAGAATAATGGTGAAACTTTCCATATAAACAATATGATAATTCCTAGAATAATCGGGAATACAGTTAAAAGAATAAAACCAAAATTTGGGTTAATTAGAAGTAGGAAAATAGTTCCCCCTACAAATTGCATAAGCGTTCTAATTAACATTCTTACTGACATTGAAACTAGATTTCTAATTAAGTCAATATCGTTAGTAATTCTTGTGACAAGTGAGCCGGTTGAGAATTTATCAGTTTGTTGAAATGATAAATTCATTATTTTCTTAAAGCAATCTCTTCTAAGGTCATCTGCAAAACCTTGGGATGCGGCTGAAGCAAATCCAGCAGAGGCAAATCCACAAATTCCCCCAACTACCGTAAATGCAAGCATTAATAAACCTGAAGTTAAGATTACACTTGTTTTTCCTTCACCTAGTCCTATATCAACAATGTTTGACATTGTTTTTGGTAAGAATAGATCCATTAATACTTCTCCAACCATAGTTATTGGAGCAAGTATCGCAAATAAAATATATGGTTTCAAATATTTAAATATCTTCATTATATTCACCGAACTCTTGGCACATTACATCAATTAGTTTTTTCAAGATTCTTTCTAATTCTATTTTATCATTTTCATCAATTTTACTTAATACTTGAGTTTCTGCTTCTTTAACAAGTGATCGCATTTTATAATCATAATCATGTCCTTTATCAGTTAAATAAACACATACCTTTCTGGCATCTTCTTCATCAATTACTCTTTTTACAAGTCCTTCTTGTTCCATCTTTCTAAGGGCTAGACTAATAGTCGGAGCCTTTAATCTTGTTCTTTTAACTAAATCAAGTTGGGTCATTCCCTCATGATGAGCTAAAAAGAAAACAATGGGACGGTAACAATTAACAATGTTATTTTCATCTGATACTTTTCGCATGTGATTGTGAAATATTTTTTGTACATCCGCAATAAGCATTAAAATATTCTTCTTTTCTTGCATACATACCTCCATTAATATTAATTAGTTTTAAAACTAATTAATATTATACTCGTTTTTATTTTTTTTGCAAGTAATAAACAAAAAAACTTTACAATGTTTTACCCATTGTAAAGTAATTTTTTAGAATAACATTTTATCAGATATTGAAGCACCATTTAATTCAAACTTTTGTAATAAATCTTCAATTGTTAATTTTTCTTTTTCTTCACCCTTAACATCCAAAATTATATGACCATCACTAAGCATTATTAGTCTATTTCCATATTTAAGAGCATCACGCATATTATGAGTTATCATTAAAGTGGTTAAATGATTTTTAGTTACCACATCTTTAGTTAAGTCAAGTACCTTTTTAGCCGTTCTTGGATCAAGTGCGGCAGTATGTTCATCAAGTAATAATAGATTTGGTTCATTAAGCGTGGCCATAATTAAAGTTACGGCTTGACGCTGTCCACCTGATAAAAGTCCAACTTTTTGAGTCATTCGGTTTTCTAGTCCTAGATTAAGGCCTCTTAAGACTTCAACAAAACGTTCACTATTTTCTTTTTTAAATCCCCATTTAAGCGTACTTACCTTGCCACGACGTGAAGCAATTTCTAGATTTTCAAGAATTGACATATTAGAGGCCGTTCCAACATTAGGATCTTGAAAAACGCGGCCTAAATACGCAGCTCTTTTGTTTTCACTCATTTTAGTAACATCCACACCATCAATAAAAATGTTGCCGCTATCAGGAAAAAAGACACCAGATATAATATTCATTAAAGTACTTTTACCACTTCCATTACCACCAATAATTGTGACAAAATCACCATTATTAATTTTTAAAGAAATATTATCAAGGGCAATCTTTTGATTTTCAACACCTTCATCTTTGTTAAATATCTTTGTAACGTTTTTAATCTCTAGCATTACTTGTACCCTCCTTAGTTTTTCTTTTAAACTTTATTTTTCCCTTTAATAGTGGTAAAGCTAAAATAAAGGCTATCATTATTGCGATAATTAGATTTAAATAATGTTCAACTTTTAATTCAATCGCAAGTGCTTTAATGAAGAAAAAGATAATTGAACCCACAATAATAGAAATTAATGATACTTTAAAACTACGTTTTCTACCAAAGATTATTTCACCAAGAATTATTGCAGCAAGGCCAATAACAATCGCCCCTCTTCCACTTTCAGTTTGTGCAGTTCCATAACTTTGAGCAAACAACGCACCACTTAAGGCGATTAAACCATTACTAAGTATTAGACCTAAAATTATCATGACATCAGTATTAATACCTTGAGCTCTTGCCATTTTAGGATTATTACCTGTGGCTCTTAAGTTCATTCCTATTTCCGTACCAAATAACCAGTATACACCAAACGCAACTAAAGCTAGGAAAATGGCACTAACTCCTATTGTTACAATTGTAATAGCATCTTTTTGTGCAATCCCCATTTTTTCAAATAGTCCACTTGTTTGTTTAAATACTACTGTAAATATGTCATTATCGATTGGAAGTGAAGCAAGGGCATTACTGCCATTACTTCGGTCTGCTAAACTTAAACCTAGAATCACCAAATTTAGTGATGATAGCGCAGTCATTGTAATAATTCCTGAAAGAATTGCAGGTATTTTTAATTTAGTATGAAGAATACCTGTCAAAAGTCCCGCAAGGAGTCCCACAAGTAGCGATATAAAAATTGCTAGAAAAGGATTCCAACCTTTAAAAATTAAAAGAGCTGAAATACATGCACCTAAAGGAAATGTACCTTCAATACTTAAATCCGCAAAATCTAATATTCTAAACGAAATATAGACACCTATTACTAGTATTCCCCAAATTATTCCCTGTTGTAATCCACTTTCAATGGTAAAACCTAGATCTATATCTAACACAAACATCTTCCTCTCTTTATCTTATTTCATTTGCTTTTGATTTTAATTCTTCACTAATTGTAATATTACTTGATGTTGCGGCAGTAACGTTAATAATTAATTCAAAATTAGTTAATCTTCCAACCGCAAGTTCTTCAATTTTAACTTTTCCAGCAAGAACATCAGCGCCCATTTTACCCGTTAGCTTACCAAGTTCTTTATAATCAATTCCTAATGTGATTGTGCCACCTTTATCTAAGAAAGTTGATTCACCACAAATTGTTGGAATACCATTTAAATTAGCTTCATTGATAACCACACCAGCATTCTCACTTACATTATTATCAGTAGGTAAATAAATTGCATCTACTCCATCATTAATCAAACTCTTAGTAGCAGTTTGAAGTTCAGTCGCGCTACTTACGCCTTGAGCAACAATTTCAATACCTAATTCAGCAGCTTTTGTACGAGCAAGTTCAAGCTGAACACGTGAATTATCTTCTGTGGTTGTATAAATAAAACCAATTTTTTTAGCATTACTATTTAGTTCTAAGGCAAGAGCGATTTGTTCAGCTACTGGATTCATATCACTAGTACCAGAAATTGTAACACCAGGTTTAGTATCACTCGCAATAATACCTGAAGCCACAGGGTCTGTAACTGCTGTAAATAAAACAGGAGTCTTAACACCTTGTTTTGCCATTTCTTTGGCTAAAGTTTGAGCAACCGGTGTTGCAATTGCGAAAATAATATCACAACTTCTAATTGCACTTTTAACATTTTGAGACATCGTATCAGCACTTTGTAAACAGTTAAAATCTACAATTTCAATATTATCACCATCTACATACCCTGCTTCTTTTAGTCCTTCAATAATACCTGATCTTGCGGCATCAAGCGGTGTTGCTGTGGTATATTTAATAATTCCCACCTTAATCTTTTCATTTTTGCCTTTACAGCTTACACATAATGTAACTGTTAACACTAAACACATAAAACATAAACATTTAACTAATTTTTTTAACATAACTTCTCCTCTTTAAAGTGTTTCCACTATAATATATAAAAAAATGTTATTACATGGTAATAACACTAAATAACAATATTCTTAGTAGTTATTACCAAACATATGATGTTGTAATAACCACACTATTTTCGCTCGCCAAAAGGCCAAGGGGCTATTCAAACATCCTTGGAAAATAGTAATAATAATAAAGGTTAGATAAACAAACTGTATTCATAGTCATAGTATCATAGTTCTCCTTTCATTATCATACTTCTATTATACTCATTATTTTTATAAATGCAAGAAATAAATTACAGAAAACGCTTACAATACGCTTTTTTATATTTTTTCATGTTTGATAATATAAACTAATTATACTTATTACTTGCGGAAAATCCAAAAATAATGTATAATATTAAAGGTGTAATGCCAGTGTGGTGAAATGGTAGACGCGCTGGACTCAAAATCCAGTACCTGATGAGGGTGTGTCGGTTCGAGTCCGACCACTGGCACCATTTAAGAAGCATAGGTATGATACTAGTGATCATGCCTTTTTTCATACTTAAATAAGGGTTTAAATCCCGATTTTGGTATGTTAGAAGAACCATTTTGATACAAAAATCGTTATATCTATAAGATAGTTGACTTTCTATTGTGTATTTGAAGTATCAATAAAAAAACGATAGGTCGTTATAAAAAAACGAAAGGTACCAATAAAAAAACGAAAGCCCTATAAAAAAACGATAGGTCCAATCGATTGTTAAAATACATGAAAAATGATAAATTAAATTATAAAAAGAAGAAAGGAGTAAATGATGTACGCTAAAGTTTTAAACAAAAATGGAAAAATATATTTTACTCCTGTTTTAGTCTTGAATTATAAAGGATGGTCATCATGGTTTGTAGTCTTTGATGAAACATATACTAAATTGATTAAAGCGAATTATTGGAATTATTCTAGACAACAAATCCAGTTAATTGATAATGATTTGAATGGTTACAGAATTATAGAAAAAAATTTGATTTCAATTTGGGATTCTAAGAAATTAAAATTATGTAAAAAGGGTAAGTTTAATTCTATTCTTGTAGAAGAAGCAAAAAAATATATAAAAAACTACAATCCACAAGAGTATATAGATATTAAAACTGAATCAGATTGCAAATTGTTTAATGATGCATCAATGGGTTGTCATGATGGATATGTTTTATGTTCTAAACATATAGATGATGGACAAGAATTCTTAATTAACACAACTTGGGGGAGTTATGTAAGAATAAAAGCTGTTGGAAATGTTGAAACAAATTTAAATGATTCTATGATATTTTACGAGGTTAACCCATCTATAGATAATGGTAAAACATCAATAGAATTTATTTGCATGAGTGATGAATCTGGATTTTTATCTGCGAATACGATTAGTTTTAAAACATATTTCGAAGATAAAATTAAAATGAATAGTTCTATTAAGTTTGAACTTAAAGATAATTACATTGATATATATAATGGGAAAAGAAAAACATCAATTAATTATTTCAATAAGATAATACATTTTTTCAAAGAAGATCATGCAGCTAACTTGTTTTTTGAAAACGAAGATAAAATAATTAATGTTTTTATTGAAAAATATAATTCATCAGTTGAACAATTACTTGAAAAATTAAAAGCAGATGGTTTCCTTATTAATGAAGTTGATAATTTTAATATTGTGGATTCAAGTACTGAATTAGGCGAAATAAAATATTGTTCAAAAAATACAGTATTTCCAATTAAAATGTTTTTAATTCCTTGTAGTTGGTGGATTATAGTTTGGCTTGTAGTTCAATTGGCAAATCCACAAATGAAATGGATGTTTTTCTTTATAATGGGAATTGCACCATGCTTAGTTTTGTTCCTATTATTCGTTTTGATATTTGCTTTTAAAGGAAGAAATAATTCTTTTATTTATGTTTGTGATGAAGGAATTGTTGTATCGGGATTTTATAAGCATAGAGCAATTAAATATGAGACTATAAAAGAAATAAAGAATGGTAATAGAATACTTATTTTGGCTGATAAAGAATTTAAACTTCCAAAAACAAAAGATAAAAACGAATTATATGATGAAATAAATAGAAATTATGAACTATTCAAATCAAACAATAAGAATTAAATAAATTATTGGATAAATAAATATAAACTGAAAAGATTATGCAACAAAATGGATAGGAGGGTAGATTTATGGCTATAGATATAGAAAAGACAGAGTTATATTATCAAAGTTGTGAAGTTTGCTCGTGCTCTGATTGTAAAAATTACTGCTCACAAATCAAGTTAAAGTATCCGATGATTTGTGCGTATTTAGAATCGCTTGGTATCAATCCTGAAAAGCCATTTGAACTTATAACGATAGATGATAATAAAAATGACACAATTGATTACATCTGCCAATATATTGTTTTTGGAACTTATGACAGTAAAGTACTATCAGAAATTGATGGTGTAGTAATATCAATAAATGAGAATAATCACCCTGATACATTAATTGAGGAAGAACACTTTGTAATCGATTTTGGTCCAATTTGTTTTCCTAAAGCTAAGATATACTTTTCTAAACACGTTTTTCTAGATTTAAAAGTTGAGGCAATAAACCACGTTCTTTATAAAATCGATCCAATTGGATTGGCAAAATTAGGTTGTCCTAAAGATGAATATATGTTAGAGGCTAAAGAAATTGCTAAACGAATGAGGATTGTTAATGGACTCAAATTAAGAAATGAAATATTTGAAGTTTTTAAACGAAATTTCAATGAAGAAATTAGTAAGGACACATGCTCAAAAATTGTAAAAGATATATACTCCCAAATAGATTTTAAGATGGACTATTATGATTTAAAGAAAACAGAAGCACTGAAGAATATTGAAATATTGAATGAATATAATCTAAAGCTTATAATTCATGAAGGATTTATTGTCACTACAGATGATCGAAATACGTATATTAATGGTAAACTTTATTACGATATTGAAGAACAAGATTTGAAAGAATGTTTAATAGACTTTGTTAATAATGAAGATAAAGTTTATATTCAGTTAAAAAGAAGGCCATTATTATCGATATTGTTAAATGATATTATATATACCAATTATTTCCTTGAAATACCAAAGAAAAAGTTTAAATTATCAAAATATATAAAAAATAAAAATGTTGAATTAATATTTACTAATAAAGAGGTCTTGTTTTCTAGATAATTGGACTAATCAAAAAGGGGCGTGCAAAAAATACCAAGGGTGTGCAAAACTCTTTAGGGGTGTGCAAAACGCTCTTGGGGGGTGTGCACTTTTTATGACAGGGGTGTGCAACCTTGTATTAAAACGGTTCATCTTTGCCATCATTAAAGATTAACATTTTGTGTCAAGCAAAATGT
>UQAI01000049.1 GCA_900538885.1 uncultured Mollicutes bacterium | reverse complement strand
TTTATAAATAGAAAGAAAAAAGATTATACTTTAATATTTAACAAGGAATTTAAAAAAATTGGGAATTTAGAATTTATTGAAAAAACATATACTTTTGAAAAAAGGAATTTAAAATATGAGGCTGTGTATGGCACGGATATAACCAATTTGGATTTTAGCTTTGACAATTATTATAAAGTATGGCTTGAAGAAGAAAACAATATTATCGCAATTCAATTTAACAAAAAACCTAATGCAAGTATTTTAATAATTTATTATGATGATATTCAGAGTTTTAAACAATATTGTGTAGATAATAATATTAAATATAAAATAGTGAAAAGAAAATTAAGGCATCAGTAAAACAACAAAAGAAGGAACCTAAATTCCTTCTTTTTTCTCAAAAGTAATATTCATAGTAATAAAGTTTTCTGTTCGTTGTATTTGAAGTAAAGTTCCTCCCCTTTGTACGAACATTGTATCAACTGCTTCCCAAATGAAAACCCAAGCAAAAATATCAATGCATTCAATTATCACTTTGCTTAACTCAAGATTAGTAAATACAATCATAACGCTTAATGTTACAATACCAATTATAATCCAAATAAGACAAAAAGTATTTTTTCTTTTAATAGTTCTGAGTAAATCTTTTAGTTTTAGTTTATAATAGTTTCTAATTGCTTCTTTGTAAATTATTTCTTCATCAGGTGTAAGCATTTTACCTGAAATATTAAGGGTAAGCTTTTCTCTTGGATGAAACTCATTAGCACAGTTTTCTAAGAAATCAGCAACTTCACTTGATATTACGGGTTTTCCTTTTTGAGAGTATGGTGATAAAAAGTTACTGTTATCGTTTATAGTCATATTGATTGTTTCATTATGTTCAAATTTTTTTCTCTTCATGTGATTCTCCTATGCAAGATATTTTCTTTGAAAGTTTTTATACCATATACGGCAATATTCTTCTAAATCATCAAGGTTATACTTACTGTAACTACGGCATGATTTAATGTATTCAAAAAGAGTGCCTTCAACAAAAATATAAATTTCAAGTTCAACAAATTTATCATCTCTTGTTTTTGGAGTTGAATTATAAAGATTTATTAATTGATTACTTAATATATCAATTAGTTTTCTCACCACAAATAATACTTCATTTGATTTACAAAGCATCTTGTAGTTATCATCATTTGCTCTAATGTAATCAAAAAAGGAAGTAATAAATAAATCTAGATTATTATCTTCTAGTAATTTTGCATTACTGAAAAAGTTATCTACTAATTCATTTTCATATTCTTCGGCAACCCCATAGATGTCATCATAATGGGCGTAAAAGGTTGAACGGTTGATGTTAGCCCTTTTTACTAGTTCACTTACATTAATTTTAGACAATTCTTTCTTTTCAGCTAGCATTACCGCAAAAGTATCTTTGATTAAATTTTTAGTTTTTTTGGAAGAGTTGTTTAAATTTTTTACTTTCATATTTTCCTTTCCACAAAACCACAATAAATGTTGGTATTTCTACATAAATTTTAATTTTGTTCTTTTAAGATATTTCATTATATATTATAATACAACTGTGTGTAAATTTCAACATTGTTGATAAAATGATTATTTTACTAAAATAATTAATAATACACAATATGGTTAAAAAGTTAGGATATAATGCTATCAATAAATTTTTTCAAATATAATACCTAATTTTCATAAATATAAATCCCCTAACGTATTAACCAACATAAATGAAGATATACCATTACTTAGGTATATCTTTTTTCTTAAAAAAAACTATAACACTTGAAAAAAAGTAACCAAAATAGTAAAATATTATTAGGTGATAAAATGAATGAAGTAATAAAGTTTTTAAAAAATAATACAAGAATAAATGATCAAATGATTCATGTATATGGTTGGCAAAAAGAATATGATTTAATGCTTAGACCTAGTGTTTGTAAATATTTGTTTGAAGAATTACTTATTAATGAAAATATTATTCCTACAACAAATAGTAACCGAGATGGTAGAATTAAACCAAAGTATTATATTACCGTTCACGACACAGGTGATGCGGCTCGTAACCATACCGCTAAGTTTTGGAGTGAAACTGTTAAAAATGAATACTGGGAAGAGGGCCCATATGGTGCGAGTTTTCAGTATGTAGTTGGTAATGATGGTATCTTTCATCAAATTCCCGATAATGAAGTAGCTTATCATGCGGGAGATTCAACTAAATATGATTATGCGTTATATGAAACAGAACTAGAAGGGACAAATGCACACCCAACTGTTACTATTAGTGATGATGGTTATTATATGATTAATAATAAAAAAACAGTTATAAAGGCACCAAGAGCATATAAAGAAAAAGATGGTAAGGTAATTCTTGATAGAATTCCTACAACTAAAGATATAAATTCACAAGGTGTGTTATGTAAACTTATAAATGGGAAATACTATATAGGAGAAACATATTTTAACCAAACATATGAATTAATTGCCAATCGTGGTGGAAACAATAATTCCATCGGTATTGAATCATGTATTAATGAAGGAACCGATATTCATCTTACATGGCAAAGAACAGCTAAGCTAGTAGCGTATCTTTTAAGAAATAATAATTTGACATTTGACGACGTTAAACAACATCATTACTTTAGCGGTAAAAACTGCCCACAAACAATGAGAATGAATAATCTTTGGGATTATTTTATGGATCTTGTTAAGGTGGAATATCAAATGCTATTATATAAGGAAGAAGGATACAGGTTCGAACTACACTGTGATAATCCTAATGTTTTATCAAATGGTCGAGTTATAGATGAAATAAATATGGGAACAAAATATCAAATAAAAGTAACAAAAGGTCAAGAAACAGAAATACTAGAGTTAGAATATTAAAAGAAAGGATGAGTAAAGTATGTATGATGTAATCATTATAGGATCAGGTGTTGTTGGTGCATCTATTGCTAGAGAACTTTCAAGATACAAATTAAAGGTGTTAGTTTTAGAAAAAGAAAATGATGTAGGTGATGGCGCATCATCGGCGAATAGTGCGATTATTCATTCTGGTTATGACCCTAAACCAGGTACGCTAAAAGCGAAATTAAATGTGGAAGGTAATGCCATGTTTGATGAGATTTGTCGTGATTTAGATGTTGAGTTTAAAAGAATTGGATCAATTACCCTTGCTAGTAATGATGAAGAAATTGAAATATTAAAGATTCTTGAAGAAAGGTCAAAAATTAATGGCGTAAGTGTCCAAATATTAAATCATGATGAACTAAAGAAGATTGAACCAAATATTACAGAAGAAGTGAAAATGGGACTTTTAGCACCATCGGCAGGGATTATTAATCCGTTTGAATACGTTGTTGCGGCGATGGAAAATGCGATTGATAATGGTGTAATCTTAAAACTTTCCGAAATGGTCATAGATATTAAAAAAATAGATGACCATTATCAAGTAATAACTACTAAAGCAATGTATGATACAAAGTATGTTATTAATGCTAGTGGTGTATACAGTGATAAAATTAATGAAATGGTTAATCCTAAAAGTTTTAGCATCAGGCCTCGTCGTGGTGAATATTATGTATTAGACCATTTTGATAATAATTATATTAAACGTGTATTATTTAATGTACCAACCAAAAAAGGAAAAGGAGTTTTGGTTTCTCCAACTACTCACTATAACTATTTAGTTGGTCCATCTAGTGAGTTCGTGGAAGAATTAGAGGATGTTTCAACCGATACAGAAACATTAAATGAAGTAAAAAAACAAGCAACTAGACTTGTTGATAAAATTAGATATGATAAGCAAATTAGAGTATTTGCTGGAAATAGAGCAGTAGGAGATAGAGGAGATTTCATCATTGAAGAAACTACCCCTCACTTTATTAACGTTGCGGGAATTGAATCACCTGGTTTTGTTTCAAGCCCTGCAATTGCTAAAATGGTAAGTGAAATGATTAAAGATAAAGTACCAAATCCATCTTATAGTCCAAAGCGTCGTCCTTTAATAAGATTAAATGAAAAAAGTTTTGAAGAAAGACAAAAACTAATTAACGAAAATAAATTATTAGGTAAAATAGTTTGTCGTTGTGAAAAAATTAGTGAAGGTGAAATTATAGATGTAATACACCGCTCATGTGGTGCAACCACTATTAAAGGAGTTAAAAAAAGAGTAAGACCTGGTTTTGGAAAATGTCAAGGAGGATTTTGTGAGGCTTTAGTTTTGAAAATACTAGCAAGAGAATTAAAGAAAGATCCTAAAGATATTACTTATGGTAAAGTAAACTCCTATATTTTGGAAGGAAAAACCAAAGGTGAAGAAAATGAATAAGTATGATTTAATAGTTATTGGTGGTGGAAGTGGGGGCCTTGCTAGTGCCATAAGTGCTTATGATAATGGAATAACCTCACTACTTATTATTGAAAAAGAACCATATCTAGGAGGCATTCTTTTACAATGTATTCACAATGGGTTTGGCCTACATACCTTTAAAGAAGAATTAACAGGACCTGAATATGCTAGTAGATTTGAAAATGAAATTAAAAAAAGAAATATTCCTTGTAAGACTAACTCAATGGTATTAGAAATTGAAAAGTTAGAAAATGGTTTTAATGTTATATACTCAAATGATACGGAAGGTTTAGTTAAAGTTTTTACAAAAACAATAATTTGTGCAACCGGTTGTAGTGAAAGAACAAGAGGCGCAATCGGTATTAGTGGTGACCGTTCTAGTGGAGTTATGACGGCTGGTATGGCTCAAAAATATTTAAACATTGAAGGTTATATGGTCGGTAAAAAAGTCTTTATTCTTGGTAGTGGTGATATAGGCTTAATTATGGCAAGAAGAATGAAACTAGAAGGAGCAGATGTACTTGGAGTTGCGGAAATAATGCCATACTCTAATGGCTTAAATCGTAATATTGTACAATGCCTTGAAGATTATGACATTCCACTATATTTACATCATACTATCAGTAAAACGATTGGAAAGTCAAGACTTGAAAAAATAGTTTTAACGGAAGTAGATGATAATTTAAACTTTATTGAAGGTACAGATAAAGAATTTGAAGTGGATACTTTGTTACTATCAATTGGATTAATACCTAGTAATCCATTACTTGAAAAACTAGGAGTAATGATTCATCCAAAAACTAAAGGCCCACTAGTTGATGAATCTTATCAAACCAGTATTCCTGGCATCTTTGCTTGTGGTAACTCTTTGCATGTTCATGATCTTGTTGACTATGTAACTTTAGAAGGTGAAAAGGCAGGACTTAGTGCCACAAAGTATTTAAAGGGTGAACTTACAAAAGGGGAAAGCATTAATATAATTTGTGGTAAAGGCATTGGCTATGTTTTACCACAACAAATAAACATTTCAAATATTGATAAAATTAAAATTAGTTTTAGAGTAACAGTTCCTCATAAAGCTTCATATATAAATGTTTATCAAAATAATAAATTAATCAAACAAATAAAGAAACAATATTTAATTCCAGCAGAAATGGAAAATCTTCTTTTAGATAAATCAATAGTTTTAGGTAAAGAAGATTTAAAGATAGAGGTGGCCGATGCATAATTTAATTTGTATAATTTGTCCAAAAGGATGTCACTTACAAGTAGATGAAAATAATAAAGTAACAGGTAACAGTTGCAAACGCGGCGAAACATATGCAATAAATGAACTAACTTTACCAACAAGAATGGTAACTTCAACTATTAAAGTTAATAATGGTGAATTAAAAAGAGTACCAGTTGTAACAACTAAACCAGTACCTAAAAGTAAAATATTTGAAGTGATGAAAGAAATTAATAAAGCAAACGTAAAAGCACCAATCAAAGTTGATGATATCCTTATAAAAAATGTTTTGAATCTTGGAGTAGATATTAAAGCTACAAGAACAATAAATGAAAAAGAATAGAAGAGAGGGAAATTATGAATACTATTATAACAATAGGACGTGAATTTGGTAGTGGTGGTCGTGAACTTGGAAGAAGACTTGCTGAAGAGTTGGGTTATGAATATTATGATAAAGAAATAATAACTGAGATTGCGAAAAAGACTTCATTATCTGAAGAGTATGTTCAAGAAGTAATTGAAAAAAGACCACATAATTTGTATCCAATTACAGTAGGTCATACCATCAACTTTATGGTTGAAGATTATCATTTAACCCAAATGCAAAACATTTATCAAGCTCAAACAGAAATAATTAAGGAGCTTGCTCAAAAATCATCATGTGTCATTGTTGGTAGATGTGCTGACTATATTCTTAAAGACTTTAACCCTTACCGTATATTTGTTTATGCGGAAATGGAAAGTAGAATAAAAAGATGTGTAAGTCGTAAACCAAATGATGAAGAACTAACTAAAAAACAAATAATGAAACAAATTAAAAAAATTGACAAAGACCGTGCTCGCTATTATTCTTACTATACTGGTCAAGAGTGGGGAGATCCTATCAATTATGATTTATGTATTAATACTACTAATTGTGTAATTAAAGAAGTAGTACCAGTTATCAGCAAATTATTTAAATAAAGAAAAATACCTGTTGAAAAACAGGTATTTTAAGCAGTTTTAAGGTCAGTTGTACATTTAAATTTCTTAAATAATTTTCTTGAATAAATAAAGTAAGTAATTAGATGAATTAAGAAAGTTATAATCCAAGAAATTGGATATGAAATATATAACATATGTAAGTCATTGTAGTCTACAAATGAAGTATATTCTCTAAAAATGAGATAAATCCAAGCAATTCTAAATCCACATACACCAACAATCGAAACAATCATTGGAATAGTGGATGAACCGAGGCCTCGAAGCACTCCAACCATTACATCCATAATACCACACAAAAAGTAAGGAAGGCAAAGATAGTGTAGTCTGATGTATCCAACTTCAAGCGCAACTTTGGCTGCTTGAACGGCTTCTTCACTGTTACCAGTAGGTCTTATGTAAATTTTTAGAACTTGGCGACCAAGAATAAAGAGTGCCCCACCAAACACTAAAGCAATCATTGTAACAATAACAAGTGAATAAATTGTAACTTTTTTAATATTCTTTTTGTTTTCAGCACCATAGTTTTGTCCAGTAAATGCTAGTGCCGCATGATAAACGGCATTCATTGCAGTATAGACAAAGCCTTCAATACTTGAAGCTGCTGAGTTACCATCCATTACTGCAGTTTTATTTACAGTAAAACTGTTTACAGAAGATTGAATAATAACATTAGAAATTGAGAAGATACATGATTGAATACCTGCAGGTAAACCAATTTTAACAATTTCAAGAAGTTCTTTTTTATGAATTTTTAATTCATTAAATCTAAAACGATAACATTCATTAGATTTTAGTAATGTCCACATAATTAAAACACATGAAATAAGTTGAGATATGATTGTCGCAACCGCAACCCCAGCAACTCCCATTTTACAGACAATTACAAAAAATAAATTTAAAATGATATTAATGATACCAGCAATTGATAGAAAATATAAAGGTCTTTTGGTATCACCGATTGCTCGTAGAACCGCTGCCGCGAAGTTGTAAACCATATTGAATGGCATACCAATAAAATATATCTTTAAGTATAATTCAGATAGATATAAATCATTATTCATAAGTTTTAAGAAAGTACCGGCCATAAAGAATCCAATAATTCCAAGAATAGTACCAGTAATTAAACTTATAAGGATTGAGGTATGTACTACTTTACCAATTCGGTCGTACTCTTTTGCTCCAAATAACTTTGCACATACCACGTTAGTACCAACGGATAGCCCCATAAAAAGGTTGACAATTAAATTAATTAAAGCAGAGGTTGAACCAACGGCTCCTAATGCGCCTTCTTGATTACCGAAGTTACTAACAACTAAAAGGTCGGCCGCATTATAAAATAATTGTAACATCCCCATTGCAGCAAGCGGTAGACTAAATATTATTATTTTTTTAAATAGATTACCACTACACATGTCAATCTCATGCTTTTTTACTTTTTTAATTTTTAATTCATTATCCATATAATCACCTTTATATATTATACTCGTTTTTTTAGTTTCTTTCAAATAAAGTGAAAAAGAAAAGGCTCACATAAACAAGTAAAAAAGGCTAAGATAACTTAGCCTCATATTTGGTTTATAGTTTATTAATGAATGCTTTATAAGCAAGGTATGCTTCGTATACATCAACCTTTGAAACAATTTCCATTGGAGCGTGCATATTTAATACCGCAATACCAGCATCAATTACATTCATATTGTAGTTGCCTAAGATGTAAGCAATTGTGCCGCCACCGCCTTGGTCAACTTTGCCAAGTTCAGCAGTTTGGAAGTTTACGTTATTGTCATCCATTACTCTTCTAATTTCGGCGAAGTATTCAGGCATTGCATCGTTACAACCACTTTTACCACGAGCACCAGTATATTTGTTGAAACAAATACCATTACCTAAATATGCAGCATTTTTACTGTCATTAACGCCTGCATATAGAGGATCAAATCCAGCAGAAACGTCACTTGAAAGCATTTTAGTATTTTCCATAGCATGTCTTACTTTTAATTCATTATATTCGCCAGTTAAACTAATTACTTCAGCGATAATATTTTCGAAGAATTTAGATGATGCACCGGTTGCACCAATAGAACCAACTTCTTCTTTATCAACTAAAATTGCACAAGTAGTATAAGTAGAAGTAGGAGTATCAATAACAGCACGTAATGAAGTGTAAGCACAAACTCTATCATCATGTCCATATCCTGCTACCATACTACGATCTAGACCATAGTCACGGGCTTTTCCGGCAGGAACAATTTCAAGTTCAGCACTTAAGAAATCTTCATTTTCAAAGCCATATTTTTCTTTAAGTAATTTCAAAACATTGGCTTTAACAGCATCTTTTTCTTCACCTTCAAGTGGCATACTACCAAGAGTAAGGTCTAAGTCTTCACCTTCAATAACTTTTGAAGCAGTTTTTTGAAGTTGATCACCTGATAGATGAATTAGTAAATCACTAATACCAACAACAGGATCATTATCATCTTCACCAATAGTAACTTCAACGATACTACCATCTTTCTTACAAACAACACCGTGAATGGCAAGAGGAATAGTTACCCATTGATATTTTTTAATACCACCATAATAGTGAGTGTCAAGTAAAGCAAAGCTATTACTTTCATATAAAGGGTTTTGTTTAACATCAAGTCTTGGTGAATCAATGTGTGCTCCTAAAACACGAAGACCTTCTTCTAAAGGTTTCTCACCGATAACAAAAGCCACGAAGTTTTTGCCTTTATTTGTTGCGTAAGCCTTATCACCAGTTTTAAGAGATTTAAAGTCCTTAATATTTTTAAAACCATTTTCTTCAGCTATTTTTACAGCTTGTTTTACACATTTTCTTTCCGTTTTACCAGTAGATATGAAATCTTTATATTCATCATTGAATTTCATTAATTCAGTTAATGCGTTACCGGTATATTTACTCCATGCATTTTTTGCATACATAATTATCATCTCCTTTATATTTATTATACCACAAATTAACAAAAATAGTAATAATTTTGTACTATTTCTCAAAATATAGTATAATTATAATCTAAGAAAAAGGGGAAATTCAAATTGCAAACAAAAATGATGTAAATACCTAAATAATATCGTATAATACTATTGAGGTATAGTCATGAAAAAATTAAGTAAAATAGCAAAAATATATAACAATAAAGAATTAAAAGAAAAGTCAATAGAACAACAAGATATCGTGGATAAAATTGAGGTAATGCATCAACAAATAATTAGATTTGAAAATATGAGTAATTCCCAAACTATTTTCTTTTTAGTAAAATATGCAAATGCATTGTGAGTTAGATGTCGTTTTAAAAGGAATAGAATTAATGGAGGTGACAAATGGAAGAAAAGTATAGAATAATAAAATTTAATAATAAAAATTTAGAAATAGATGTTAAAATATCACCTTTTGAAAAAACTATATGGCTTTCAATAGATCAAATTGCCTTATTGTTTGAAAGAGATAAATCAGTTATTTCTAGACATATTAAAAACATATTTGAGATCAATGAATTAGATGAAATCAGCTGTGTTGCATTTTTTGCAACTGAGCTAAATAAATATGATCCACGAACTGGAAAAATGAGAAAAACAAAAATAGATGTTAAATTATTTAACTTAGATGTAATTATTTCAGTTGGATACAGAGTTAATTCAATTATGGGAGTAACATTTAGAAAATGAGCAAACGAAGTATTGAAAGAATATTTAATAAAAGGCTATGCAATTAATGAAGAAAGATCACTTGTTACTAATGAAAACTATGTAAGATTAATTAATAAAGTAGAATCACTTGATGAAAGAGTTAGTAATATTGAAAAAGAATATAAACCAAAAGGATTTAAAACTCACAGTTATTCTTTGATGGAGAGTTTTATGATGCATATACTTTAATACAATCATTATTTGAATCAGCAAATAAAGAAATAATTATAATTGATAATTATACTGATAGAACCATACTTGATAGATTAGTAGTAAAGAAAAGTAATGTGCAAGTTACCATTTATACAAGTATTAACTCAAGACTATTAGCTAAAGATATAAATGCATTTAATAATCAGTATGGTGGTTTAAATGTTAGATATACCACAAATGTTCATGATAGATATATTATTATAGATCAAAATAAGTTATATCATTTAGGTCACTCAATTAAAGACTTAGGTAAGAAGATATTTTCTATCAGTGAATTAGATAATAATTTAATACTAACTTTATTGCGTAATATTTAGAATTGACGTATACTTCTACATGCCTATAGCTTATTGAAATTTTATTTTTTGTATATGGTAAATAAATTTAAAGACATAAGTTGAGGTGTAACAAGATATAATAATGAATTAACTTTAATCAAATTAAAATTAAATAATGGTAATACAAAATCATTAAAAGAAATATTAAATAATAAAGATAAATACAATACCAGTTGTAATTTTAAACTTGCAGATACTAATATAGGAATAACTAATGGAATACATACCATACCATTATATATGTCGTTTTTAATACAATAAATATGAGATATAAGGAGTTAGTACAATATAGACTAGCTCTTTTTTATTTATAAGGAAATTACATTTTTAGCAATAATCAAAAACTTAACTTTAAGTTAATATGTGGTTAACTATTAACAAAAATAGTAATAATTTTGTACTATTTCTCAAAATATAGTATAA
>UQAI01000048.1 GCA_900538885.1 uncultured Mollicutes bacterium | reverse complement strand
TACGATGATTGACAAACCGTCAGTGTTCGTGTACACAATCTAGTGTACACGAACACTACAAAAACAGTAAAGAAAATAAACAACTTGACAAAAATTAAATGGTATGTTATCGTATATATGTATGAGGTGTAAAAATGAAATTACTAATAATAATAGATTATCAAAATGATTTTGTTGATGGAAGTTTAGGATTTCCAAAAGCAAAAGAGTTAGATGAAAGAATTGTTGAAAGAATAAAACAATATGATGATATTATCTTTACAATGGATACTCATGATGAAAATTATCTAACAACCTTAGAAGGTAAAAATTTACCAGTTAAACACTGTATCAAGGGTACTAAAGGTTGGGAAGTATATGGCAAAACATCTGAATATGTATCAAAAGCAATTAAGGTGTTTGAAAAACCTACATTTCCATCCCTTGAACTTGCTAACTATTTAAAGGATAAAAATTATGATGAAGTGGAACTTTGTGGACTTGTATCTAATATATGTGTCTTAACAAATGTGGTAATGGTTAAATCAGCTTTACCAAATGCTCATATAATTGTTGATAAAAGACTAACAGCCTCATTTGATGAAGATTTAAACAATAAAACATTTGACATTTTAAAAGGTATTTATGTTGAATGTAAGGAGGAATAAAATGCAAAAAGATTTAAATAACTATACAACTTTAACCGATTATTATGAACTTACAATGGCTAACGGCTACTATGAATTAGGTTTAAAAGATACAATCGTATATTTTGATATGTTCTATCGCACTAACCCTAATCAAGCTGGATTTGCTGTAAGTGCTGGGTTAAAACAATTAATAGACTATATTGAGAACTTACATTTTACAGATGAGGATATTGAATACTTAAGAGGTAAAGGCTCATTTAGTGAAGGATTTTTAGGCTATTTAAAGAATTTTCACTTTACTGGTGATATATATGCAGTAGAAGAAGGTAACTTTGTTTTTCCAAATGAACCAATAGTTACGGTTAAAGCTCCAATCATTGAAGCACAGATTATTGAAACATTCTTACTATTAACAATGAATCATCAAACCTTAATTGCCACAAAAGCTGAAAGAATAGTTCGTGCCGCGAAAGGTCGTGGAGTAATGGAATTTGGTGCTCGCCGTGCTCAAGGTGCATCAGCAGCCATTGAAGGACCACGTGCAGCTTATATTGCCGGTGTTGTTGGTACTTCATGTGTAACGTGTGATGAATGGTATGGTGTAAAAGCTTTAGGTACTATGGCACATTCATGGGTTCAAACTTTTGATAATGAGTATGAAGCTTTTAAAGCATATGTTAAATTATATCCAGATAATGTTGTATTACTAATAGATACATATAACGTTTTACAAAGTGGTGTACCTAATGCTATAAAAGTAATTAAAGAATTTAACCTTAAAAAAGCAGGTGTAAGAATTGATTCAGGTGATATAGCTTACCTTTCAAAAGAAACAAGAAAAATGCTTGATGAGGCAGGACTTAACTTTGTGACAATATGTGCATCAAACAGTTTAGATGAGTACTTAATTACAGAACTTCAAAATCAAGGTGCATGCATCGACTCATATGGTGTTGGTGAAAGACTAATAACCTCAAAAGCAGATCCTGTGTTTGATGGTGTTTATAAACTTGCGGGAATAGAAAAAGATGGTGTAATTATTCCAAAAATGAAGATAAGCGAAAATGAAGGTAAAATAACAACCCCACACTTTAAAAAGGTATATCGATTATTTTCAAAAGAAGATAACAAAGCACTAGCAGATGTTATTTGTGTACATGATGAAGTCATTAATGAAAATGAACCATATGAAATCTTTGATCCACGCTTCACATGGAAACGAAAAACACTAAACAATTTTAAAGTAGAAGAACTACATAAACAAATCTTTAAAGATGGAAAACTAGTATACCAAATACCTACATTAGAAGAATCTAGAGCTTTTTGTAAATATAGTCTTTCAAGACTATGGGATGAAGTAAAAAGATTTGATAACCCACATGGTTATTATGTAGATTTATCTCAAAAATTATGGGATATAAAACATGATATATTAATGAAAAATAACAAATAAAGGTAGATATAATGATTAAATTAATTGCGGTTGATTTAGATGATACGTTATTGAATAAAAACAAGGAAATATCAAAAGAAAATAAAATAGCAGTTAATAAAGCTAACAACCAAAACATTAAAATAGTTATCGCAAGTGGTAGACCGTACTTTAGAGTACTACCTATTTTAGAAGAATTAAATTTAAATAATGATAATAACTATGTAATTTCTTATAATGGCGCATACATATCTAATGGTAATAATACCAAGATTATAAAAAGAAATGTTTTAAATAATCAAGATATAAATAATATTGTTGATGAAATAACCAAACATAATTTAACATTTACGGTATATGTTAATGATGATATATATACGGCAGGCATTCCAACATTTATAAAAGATAAACTAGTATTTAAAGATATTGATTTTAAACCACTAACAATAGAAGAAATTAGAAAATTAGAATTTGCTAATAAAATAATAATTGCGGATGAAGAAGAAAAAATAAGAAAATATGTAGATGTAATTAAACACAATATAAATGGTAAATATAATGTATTAAAAAGTGCAACCGACTTTCTAGAGTTTTTAACAATAGATTCAAATAAAGGAATTGCCCTAAAACAATTGATTGAATATTTACACTTAACTAAAGAAGAAGTAATGGCAATTGGTGATGAAGAAAACGATATGCCAATGTTTGAGGTAGCGTCAACAAAAGTTGCAATGGCACATGCCAATAAAGCTTTAAAACAAAAAGCTACATTTATTACTAAAGATCAAGAACATAGTGGTGTTGCCTATGCTATATATAATTTAATACTAAATAATAATTAAAAAATAAACATTCAACTATAATTTGTTGTTGTTTTTCCTAAATAATTGTAGTAAACTATAAGTACAAATAAAGAACAAAAGGAGAAAATAACAATGAAACAAATTAAAAAGTTTTTTCAAAAAATAAAATTAGAAGTAATAGTAACAGCTGTTCTTGCGATAGTGCTTGGAATATTATTTATTGTAATGCCTAATGAATCAGCCGATACTCTTTGTACAGTGAGTGGTATCTTACTCATTTGTGCCGGTGTTGTTGCGATAGTAGCATTTATTGCATACGGATTTGTTTTTGGCGGATATTTACTAATTGTAGGTATTGCCTTAATATTATCAGGAATCTTCTGTTTAACATACCCAGTAATAGTAACAGAGTTACTTACAATTATCTTTGGTATATATATTATTGTTGATGGTACTACATCATTAATTGATAGCATTTATTGTGCAAGAGCTCATATTAAAGGCTGGATATTCTTAACTTTACTTGCAATATTATCAATAGCTCTTGGTACTGTAGTAATGTTTGGTACTTTTGATACAATAATGATATTTGCTGGATACTGCTTAATAATTGATGGTATTTGTGATATTATTGAAGTAACCGTATTTAGTCATAAGATTAAAGCAGCGAAAAAGAAAATTCTAGAAGATACAGATATTATAGATATGTAATAATAAATAAAATGGATAGACAGTAGTTAACTAGTTTATCCATTTTTTATTTATAAGAAAACTTCATTTTTGTGGTTGACAATAAAAAAAGTCCTAATAAAGGACTTAGAAGTAATATACTATTTTTTTTCAAGTTCATTATAACAATATGTTATAACATCTTTTCTTGTTACAATTCCTATAAACTTATTATAATCATCAATCACAGGAACAAAATTTTGATTAATAACTAAGGATATTAAGCTATCCATTTCACATGTTACTTTAATTGGTTTAATATCACGAGATCTTTTAATGTTTGATATCATAATATTTTCTGCATCTTTTAAATTAAAGTTCTCATTTTCCTTTATATACCAAAGCAAATCCCCTTCAGATATAGTTCCTACATATTCATTTGTTTTATTTAAAACAGGTATGGCAGAATACTTGTGATATTGCATTTTTTCTAATGCTTGTCGCATTGAATAGTAATCATATACATATTCTACTTTATTTTTAGGAGTAAGAAAAAATAAAACGTTCATATCGCACCTCCATAACAATTATATAATAAGTTAGTATAATTGTCAAATTTTGGTAAATAATTAAAAATAGAGTTTTACTTTTTACTTTGTTCAAATAATTGTTATAATATATACGAGGTGTTATGATGACAGAAAAAAATAAAATGCTAAATGAAGAATTATACGATTCATCAGATTCTCAACTTGTAAATGAACGTAATATAGCTAAAGATTTATGTTTTGCATTTAACAATACTAAACCAAGTGAAACTCAAAAACAAAAAGAAGTATTAATTAAACTGTTAGGTAAAACTCCAAAAGAGTTTGTTATTTTATCACCATTTTGGTGTGATTATGGTTATAATATTGAAATTGGAGATAACTTTTACGCAAACCATAATTTAGTAATATTAGATGCTGCAAAAGTAATATTTGGAAACAATGTTTTTATAGGACCAAATTGTAGTTTTTATACTGTTAATCATCCATTAGATTATGAAACAAGAAATAAAGGATTAGAATATGCGAAAAGAATAACAGTTGGTAATAATGTTTGGATGGGTGGGAATGTTGTTGTATTACCTGGAATTACAATAGGGGATAACTCTGTAATTGGTGCAGGAAGTGTTGTTACTAAAGACATTCCCAGTAATAGCGTGGCAGTTGGTAACCCAACTAAAGTGATAAAAGTGTTGAATAGCTAATTATTAATGATAATTTATTTTAATGGTATTAATAATAACTTTATTCACAAAACATAATAAACCCTTGTAAAGCAATTGCAAAAAATGTCAAAATATGATATCTTTGTTGATGTTTAAAAAATAAAAAACTTAAAGAGGAGTATTTATGGAGTTTTTATTAGAAGGAATTAAAAACATTACATGGCAACAAGCAGTAATGTATGCAGTTGGTATAATATTAATTATTCTTGCGATTAAGAAAAATCTAGAACCATCACTTCTACTACCCATGGGATTTGGTGCAATTATTGTCAACCTTCCATTATCAGGTGTAATTAATCAAGGTAGTGGTGAAAATGAAGTAGTAGGTGCGATTCAATGGTTATTTGAAACGGGAATAGGTGCGTCAGAAATTTTACCATTATTATTATTCATAGGTATAGGTGCGATGATTGATTTTGGGCCATTACTATCAAATCCTAAATTAATATTTATAGGAGCCGCTGCTCAATTTGGTATTTTCTTTACAATGGTAGTTGCTTCTGCTTGTGGATTTGATATTGCGGATGCGGCTAGTATTGGTATAATTGGTGCAGCTGATGGACCTACTTCAATTTTAGTATCCCAAGTATTAAAGAGTAAATATGTTGGTGCTATCGCGGTAGCAGCTTACTGCTATATGGCACTGGTTCCAATGATTCAACCAATTGTTATAAAGAGTCTTACAACTAAAAAAGAAAGAAGAATAAAAATGGAATATAATCCAAAGAGTGTATCAAAAGCAACCAAGATTATTTTTCCAATTGTAGTAACAATTATTGCAGGACTTATCGCTCCCGCTTCAGTTTCTTTAGTAGGATTTTTAATGTTTGGTAATTTAATTAGAGAATGTGGTGTACTAGATTCATTATCTAATACTGCAAGTAATATTCTTTCTAATCTAATTACTTTATTACTTGGTATTACAATTTCTTTCAGTATGAAAGCCGAGGAATTTGTTACTCCAGAAACATTAATGATTATAGGCTTAGGCCTTGTTGCCTTTGTCTTTGATACATTTGGTGGTGTAATGTTCGTTAAATTCTTAAATCTTTTCTCAAAGAAAAAAATCAACCCAATGGTCGGTGCTGCTGGTATTTCAGCTTTCCCAATGGCATCACGTGTAGTACAAAAACTTGGTGTCCAAGAAGACCCAACTAACCACTTGTTAATGCATGCGGCTAGTGCAAATGTTGCAGGACAAATCGCCTCAGTTGTCGCTGGTGGTGTAATCCTAGGTTTATTATAGGAGGTATATATATGTTTCTACTTAATATATATAGTAATGTTACAGTCAAAGAAAACATTTTAAAAGCCCTTGATATAAGTTGGAAAGGCATTCTTTCAATCTTTATCGCAATGACTATAATTTTCTTAACAATTGTTATCCTAAATAAAATAACTCACAAAAAAGAAGATGAATAAACAAAAAGGTATACTGTTAGTAGTAATAAAACTACTATGTGCAGTATACCTTTTTATATATTTACTCTCAAAACTTATACTTTTTTGGACTGTCATTCCAATCATAATTTTAGCACTTTAGTAGCGCTATTGCAAATGAATTGATAAATAATGGGATAGTAGTAAATGTTATACCTATTGAATATTGTTTTTTATCATAATCCAAAAAACTATAAATTTTTGTAATGTTATAGAAAGGAAACAAACAAAATGAAAAAAATTAGAATGGTATTTATTCTTTTATTTGTATGTTCTTGTTTACTAGTACAAGGATGTAGTAAAAAAGGAGAACAAGGAGACAAAGGAATAGATGGAAGAGAAGTAATCCTTCAAGTAGAAGATGGCTATATTAAGTGGCAATATGAAGGTGAAACTACTTGGAAAAACTTAATATCTTTAACTTCACTTACAGGAGTGGCAGGAAAAGATGGTACATCAATATCGAATATTACTATTGATAAAGATAATAATTTATTAATAATACTATCTAATGGTGAAACAAAAAACTTAGGTAATATAAATGGCATTGATGGAATAAATGGGCAAGATGGTCGCGAAGTTACTTTTAAAGTAGAAAACGATTATATTAAATGGCAATATGTAGGAGATACAACTTGGACTAACCTAATTGAACTTTCTAGTTTAATTGGCCCTAAAGGTGATAAAGGAAATGATGGACAAGATGGTCGTGAAGTTACTTTTAAAGTAGAAAACGGTTATATTAAATGGCAATATGTAGGAGATACAACTTGGACTAATCTAATCGAACTCTCTAGTTTAATTGGACCAAAAGGAGACAAAGGAACTGATGGAATAGACGGTCGCGAAGTTACTTTTAAAGTAGAAAACGGTTATATCAAATGGCAATATGAAGGAGATACAACTTGGACTAACCTAATCGAACTCTCTAGTTTAATTGGACCAAAAGGTGACAAAGGAAATGACGGAATAGATGGGAAAGATGGCAAATCAGCCTATGAAATCTATAAAGAAACTCACCCAGAATATACAAAAAGTGAACAAGAATGGTTAGATGATTTAGTTAATGGAAGACTTGGAACAAAGGAAGAAACAAAGTATATAGTTAAGTTTGTAACAAACACTACTGATACTATTGCTGATCAAATAGTAACAAAAGGTGAAAAAGTAACAAAACCAACTGATCCAGTAAAAGATGGATATATCTTTGATGGTTGGTACATAGATGATGAAAAGTGGGTATTTAGTGGTTACACTATAACAAGTGATATAACACTTACAGCACGTTTTATTAAAAAAGAAGTAGAATCATTTAGTTTAAATAACTCAATAAAAGAAAATGATATATATAAAGTAGTAGTATCTAATAGTATAAATTCATATAACTTTAGATTAAATATTAATATTACAGGTTATAGTAATTACTATGTAAGTGGTGATGAATATGGATCAACCATACATTTTACAAAACAAGTACAATTAAATGAAGGCAATAATTACTACTACATTTTATGTGAAAAAGATAATGGTGATATCGATACATATAGAGTAAATATCTATAGAAATCGTTTATATAAAGTAGAGTTTAATACAAATACTACATCAAAAATTGAACCAAAACAAGTAGAAGAAGGAACAATATTAACTAATGTTGAAACTCTAACCAAAACAGGTTACACTTTTAAGGGATGGGACTATGATTTTACAAAACCTATTACAAGTAATTTAATAGTAAATGCTATATGGGCAGCAAATCAATATACTATTACATATGATCCAAATGGTGGAACAATTAATAAAAACACACAAATGGTTACATATGATAGTAATTATATATTATTAGAACCAACATATGAAGGTCATGCCTTTATGGGATGGTATTATAATGATAGATTATTTGATAACACAGGTATATGGAAATTAACAACCAATATTACCTTGACCGCAAACTGGAGTGCAGAGTTTAATATTATATATATATTAGATGGTGGAACAAATGATAGTAATAATCCAACAAAGTATTACTATACAACAGAAACAATTAATTTAAAAGATCCAACAAAGGTAGAAGCAGTGTTTGGTGGCTGGTATACTGAACCAGAATTTATTAATAAAGTAGATCAAATAGAAAAAGGTTCAATAGGAGATATTACACTATATGCTAAATTTACAATGAACAAATATACACTAACCTTTGAAACAAATGGTGGAACAAGTATAGAACAAGTTACAGCTGATTATGGAACTTTAATCAGTATAGAAAATCCAACCAAAGAAGGATATATATTTGATGGTTGGTATAAGGATGAATCATTTACAACTCAATATGTCATTACAACAATGCCAAATGAGAATATAACACTATATGCAAAATGGGTAGAATACATGAAACCATATGAAGCAAATGGATCAAAATATATCTATTTTGGAGAATATCCACAAACATTAAAACAAGATTCTGTAACAATTATATCAAATACACCAGATAGTAATGGTTACTATTTAGGAAGTGATAATGAACGTTACGCTAAAGTAGAAGCAACACCATATTCATCAGCATATTACTTTAATAATAAACAACAAATAGTAAAAGGTACAACTTATTACTTTAAAGTAGAACCAATTAAATGGAAGATACTACAAGTAAATGGTAAAGAATACAAGTTAATGACGGATTTAATTATAGATAATCAAAAGTTTTATTCATATACTGGTACTAGAACAATAGATGGAAAAACAATTTATCCAAATAACTATGAATATTCAGATATAAGAAAGTGGTTAAATGAAGATTTCTATAATAAAGCATTTACAAAAGTATTACAATCATATATTAATACAACATTTGTAGATAATAGTTTAGCATCAACTGGAAATTCTTCCAATAAATATATATGTAATGATACATATGATAAAGTATGCTTATTAAGTTATAAAGATATAACAAATAAAGAATATGGATTTACAAATGATAAATCAAGACAAAAACAACTAACAGACTATGCAAAAGCAAAAGGATGTTATATGGCTACAAGTACTGATTTTTACAATAATGGATACTATTGGCTCCGCAGTCCTGACTTCAACTACGACTACAGCGCGCGTTACGTCGACTTCGTTGGCTTCATCGGCGGCAAGTGGGTCCGCAGCGACAGCGCTGGCGTTTCGGCGGCCATTACTATCAGCCTTAGCTAATCAAGCACGAAGTGCAAATCATGGCGCATCCAATCAAAAGCGAAGCGCGAGGAGGCGCCCACTTTAGGTGGTATGATGAAAAAGAGTGAATCAGAATTAAAAGTAATAACAGAATCAAAGAGATTAACTGAATATATAATGACAATTAGTGAGAAGAGTCCTAAAAAATATCGTTATACCTATGTTAATAGGATACATAATCTATTGTTTGATATTATTGAATTATTATATAAAGCAAATAATGAAGTTTTAGGAAGTAGTAATAGATCAATGTATCAAAATGATGTATATGTTAAGTTTCAGTTTCTTGATTATTTGTGTGATTTAGGATGTAAAGAAAAATGCATATTGTTTAAACAATATGAAAATATTACAGAAATGATAAATACTTGTATGAAGTTACTTAGTAACTGGATAACAAGTGATAAAAGAAGAATTAATAATATATTGGGGTAAGGTTGTAAAACTATTGGTTCGGGTTTGGCTCCGCAGTCCTAACAACAACAACGACAACAACGCACGTTACGTCAACAACAATGGCAACATCAACAACAAATGGGTCAACAACGACAACGCTGGCGTTTCGGCGGATTTATCTTACTAGTAGATGAATGAATCTATGGATGTACAGATTAGTGTTTTAAGTAAGACATTAGAGTTTTAAGATAAAGGAACTTTACTCCTTGTTATGATATTATATCTAACTAAATATAACCATTTGTGTTAGTAACGTAACTTTACTAACTGAGCTAGGGATAGCCGAATGGTTTTTTTGAGGTGTTTATGAGTATATATGATGAAGTATTTAGTTTTAAGAATTTATATAATGCACATATAAAGGTAAGAAGGTCAAAAAGACACAAGAGAGATGTGATACTGTTTGAAGTTGATTTAGGTAATAATTTATGGAAATTAAAGAAACAATTAGATAGTAGGAAATATGTTGTTAAAGGTTATAATCATTTTATGATATATGGACCTAAAATGCGAAAGATTGAAGCGTTATCATATAGTGATAGAGTAGTTCAACATTGTATAGTGGATAACTATTTAATGGGTGTTTTAGAAAGACATTTAATATATGATAATGGTGCTTGCAGGATAAATAAAGGAACTGACTTTTGTCGAAATAGAGTAAGGCAGTTTTTAACCAGTTATTATAAAGAGTATGGGAATGAAGGTTATATATTACAATTTGATATTCACCATTATTTCGAATCCATTAAGCATGATGTATTAAAGAATAAACTTAATACAATTATTATAGACGAGGAAATAAAAAAGTTATTGTTTGATATTATCGATTCATATAGCGATTATGAAAATTCAGGTTTACCAATAGGAAATCAAACTAGTCAGTGTTTTGCTTTATACTATCTTGATAAATTAGATAGAATTATTAAAGAAAGACATAAGATTAAGTATTATTCTAGGTATATGGATGATGGAATTATTATTTGTAATGATAAAAACAAATTAAAGGTTTTACTAAATGACATAAAAGAGGAATGTTCACAAATAGGAATAGAGTTGAATGTAGCTAAAACAAGAATCTATAAACTTAAAGAAGGGTTCACATATCTAGGTTTTAGATTTCGATTAAATAATAATGGTAAAATTATTATGGTAATACCTAAAATCAAAAAGAAGAGAATAATTAAGCATTTAAGAAAACTCAATAAAGATGAATATCATACTAGTATTGTGTTTTATAAAGGATATTTATTAAAAGGTAATAACTATTGTTTCTATTATAAATTGAAAACTTTTAAGTGAATAAACTAAAAAAACGAAGAAAAAATAAAAATATCTAAAAAAATTTAAATTTTAGAATAAAATTGATTTTTTTTGTGTTATGTATAG
>UQAI01000047.1 GCA_900538885.1 uncultured Mollicutes bacterium | reverse complement strand
CGCCAAGCCACTGGAAAAGCGTTAAAGTTGTGAAGCATTTATTACATAAAAAATACACGCTAGATTTTGTATTTTCTAGCGTGTGAATTTTGATTAATTTACTTTGTAAAGTTTGTATGAAACATAGTATGCAGTTCCACTCGGTGCAGATGATACCATATTTTCTAATACAACGTTAATTTTTAATACCTTTTAAACACTTTTATATTCATAGTAAATGACTGGTCTGATACAATTTCATCAGCAAGTGGACAATACACTGTCGGTGTTAGATTTACAGCATTAGTACCTGCATAATTTGTCATTGTACAACCGACAACTAACGGTATTTGTAGATATCCAGTTTGCATACTATTCCACACATCAATTTGACATTCGTAATTTAGCATATCGATGGCATTATATTTTAGTGTTGTAACAATATTATCCCACCAATAAGGTGTACCATTACCAATCGTAAAATTTCTAATTGTAGAATATACCAATTCTGCACCTATCTTTTTCCAATCACTCCATTGAGCGCCTTGCTTTTCTCTTGTATAACTAGAAGCACCAGGACCAGCATTTATAATTTCTTGAATTATTTCATCACTATTTGTACTAATGTTATTTGCTGTTACTCTGATATAAAACGAACCATATTGTAAAGCCGTTGATGGTAAACCACCGATTGTAACACCACTTTCACTACTAATAGTATATATTCCTGTTTCCGTTAAATCGTTTAATTGTGTATTCGTGAGTATTTCTTTATATTGGTAATCAAGTGTTGTTGGACTCCATGATTTCCATGTTGTCCCAACTTTACATCTACTCCATGTTTTACCAATGTATTGCGGATTGATTGCTTTACTACCGATTTTTGTTACCCTTTCAACATTTACAACTGTACCACCAGCGTACGATATATCATTTGTAATTAATGCAATATCACCAACTTTAAATCCGCTAGGCGCATTTAGCCATTTATCATAATCTTGAAATGTAGCAATCCACATATCACCATTTGCAACCTCTGTACTTGTGTAAAAATAAGTGTTGAAATCAATTGTTGTATCTTTTGGAATATTTGTTACTGAAATATTTGATTTATACCAATTATCCCATTGTTGAATGTCAGATTGACACCTGTAATACACATTTCCATTAGAAATATATAGGTTCTGTTGCAAAGGGTTATATACACTTGTGTCTGCTGAATGACCAACAATACACCAAAAATTATAACCTGCACCAACACTACCTGGAAAATTAAGAAATTCACTATTTGTAGTTCCAAAATAAATCCCTGTTTCTGTCCAGTTATTTATATCACCAATTGTTTCACTTGTTCCGCTATTATATAATTGGTCTACATCAAAAACTTTGTTTACATTGTTAGCAACACTGGATTCAACCATTGCAGGAACATTTGCCACAAGCCATGGTTGGGTTATTGCATTAACTTGTGTTGTCACAGTATTAGGAATTTCGTTTACAACCTCTTGCATAGCATTAATATCGTTGTTTACTCTGGTTTCAAATTGTTCTTGTTGTGTTGTTATTGTTTGTTTGAATGAGGCAATATCATTATTAATAGCTGTTTCAAACTCTTCAACAATATTGCGTATATCAGTTTCAAAAGAGTTAATGTTATTAGTTACATTTTCTTTAAATGAATTAATATCATCAGTAACTTGTGTAACAAAAGCATTGATTTGATTTGTTGTTTCTCCCTCAAATGTGTTAATTTCATTTGTAACAGCTTGACCGAATGTGTTGTAATCTTCAATTAATTTGTTTATTTCTTCTTCAAGTTTATTAATCTTTTCTACATAAGATAAACTCTCATCAAACACACAAGGTAAAACCCTTTGTGTCCAATAGTGAATATTAGGTACTTTTGTAAAATCAATCATTTTAATACACTCCTTACCAAATTCCTAAAAATAGTTCGTCTAAATCGTCAATAATCATCATGTCAATATTTAAAAATGTTTCACGATACATATTTAATAATTCGCTTTCGCTTGCAGTACCATTATTTCCTTTTCTTGTTAATGTAGTGTCCTCATCTAAATTCCTTTCGTCTGTACTTGTTCCGCTTGTTGTAGATTCTGTTTGCGATGTATTTGTTCCTGTATTTGTATTTTTATCTTGACCATCATCTACTGTCGCACTAGTTAAATATTTATCGTTTAATATTTCATTAGGTGTAGTTTGTGCTTGTGCAATATCGGAGAACTTACTTATTTTTCCATAATCTGTTGTATCTGTACTATTGAAATTATTTGTATTATTACCTGTTCCAGACGTGCTAGAAGT
The DNA here is from genome assembly GCA_900538885.1 of uncultured Mollicutes bacterium. Taxonomy (GTDB): domain Bacteria; phylum Bacillota_I; class Bacilli_A; order ML615J-28; family CAG-313; genus UMGS75. Next base: position 9,075 of record UQAI01000047.1, on the reverse strand, counting down.
TCCCTCACCAGTAGTTTTTGATTTTCTACTAAACACTTCTTCCAAATCAATAGTGGATAATGGGTCTATTTTTAGTTTAGAAGATTCATACATTTGATTGTAGTATGGCATTATTTCATTCATTTTTTGATTTAGTCTGTTTTTGAACAATGCTTCTGTTTCGAATCCTATTTCACGAAAATAATAATGTTGAATGATTTTATTATTTAATTGTTCACGATATGACTCATCAAATATCGGATAATCTTTTAACCCTAAATCATAGTTACCCTCAATTAAATAACGTAATTCAATCGTATATCGACTCATTTTCATCACCCTCTTTACATTCTTTCTCTAAAGGCTCTTGTCTTAATTCAACATCAATATTTGTTCCATAAAGTTTATTGAATTTTTCACATGCTTGTTTTCTACAAAGTAATCCAACATCACCACATAATTGTACCAATTGATTATTTGCGTTTACTTCATCAGTGATTAACCTTTCCCGTTTGTCTGTATTAGCATTGTTGATACCATACCTTGTCAAAAATTCATCTAGAACTTTGTTAAACAGTAATGTCATGTCATTACCGATAAACGGTGCGTCTGTTTTCAATACTTTAAATTCGGTGTCATTGAACGTGTCTTTATATCCGTATATAGCTGGCTCGTTACCGTCATATTGCATATAAATATTTTTTAATGTCAACTTTTTATTATCAGGACACAACATTAGCAATGGTGTTTTCTGTACTCTAGTATTTACATCTATCGTTCTTCTGATATCATATAACCTAAGAGCATACTCACAGACAATCCCTAAGTCTGGCATTTTGGTATAATTGTTGTAAATCAGTGCAACATCTTGTAGTTTATATGTTTTGTGATAGTCAAGAGAATATGCGTTTATTTCTTCTGGCTCTTGATAGATATTTAATGTATTCGATTCGGAATATCTTAAATTCAGCATTCCATACAAATCATCATTTACAAATACTGCTTTTCCATCTTCGAACAAACACAATTCTATGAAACGTTCGTTCATTGATTCGGGTAAATTTTTCCATTCATACCTAGACAATAGCAAATTTGCAAGATATGAATAGTACATCATAAAAGCTGTGTTGTTTTTATACCCACACAAATTAGTATCCCATGGTTTACGTTTTCCCATATTATCACCACCTATTTTTTATCGCTAGTATTATATTCGTATGCTGAATAATTTAAAAATGTTGATGTATCATGCCATATTCTAACTCCACTATTGAATATATTTTTTATTGTATCCATATCGTCCTCTGGTACATCACCCTCAATGACAACTTGTGATGTTTCAATATAATCAAAATTATAACGATTATTATAGTTAACAGCTTTAAAATCGTTTATGGCATAACCGAATTTATCAAAATAGTTATCTATTTGTTTGAATTGTTCGAAACATACTCTTTGAAACATTACACTAAAATTTAATTTTTGATTCATTTGTAAAATATTATTTGCGTTATAATTTCCTGCTGATAAATTTGGCTGTAATTCCATATCAGCTTTTTTTGCGTAAAAACTCCATATTTGTTCTCCAGTTGATACAAGGTTATTTACAGTGTTATTAATTTGCGTTCCTAGTGAAGCAATTCTATTTCCGATAGCCCCACCAATGGCATTAAATTGTCCTTGTGTTGTTCTAGCACTATCCATTTGCGTACCTGCTCCTGCATAATTTCCTGCTCCACCTGTTAATGATGAAACCATGTTATTAAAATTGTTAACCCCTGCATTAATTATAGGTGTCAATTGTTGATATTTTAATGTATTTTGATTTAATGTTAACCACCTACTATATGTATCTGTATACCACGGCAACATTGGATAATTTGTTAATGAAAGTCCGTTTACATAATCTCCCTCTCTATAATTGGCAGGGTGACAATATGATGTGACAGGTTGTAAAACAGTATTCCTTACATCAAAAACAATGTCCTCACCCTCTGTTGGTGTTCCGTCAAAAAATTCTTGCCTAAATGTTAAACTGCTTCCACTATTATTAGTTAATATTACCTTAGTGAATGGAAATGTATACATTTTATTATTTCTAGCATAATGATTAACAGTTGTTCCATGTGTTCCAATGTTTATTTTATTCATTTTTGGTATTCTATATCTAATCCAATTGGTTTCCCAAACATCACTAACTGATACATTCGGAGATACCCCCAAAGGTGTACCCTCTTTAAAGTTAAATGTACCACTTGTCTGGTCGTAAAAACATTCTATTGGGCAAGTAAAAATATTTACAATTGATTCGGATTTACCACTTTCATTAATAAATTTTGATAGAAAATTAAAAAATGTATTTGTAGAAATGAACGGGATATATGCTAACGTGCCTTGTACTTCATCAATTAAACATTTAGGTGGTTTTCTCCATACTCCGCTATCTCCGTCAGGATATTCTGTACAACAAACTATTATAGCTAACGATTTATCAGACGAATGATATTTAACTAAATCATTTCTTAATAATTTTTCTTCAACATATTTTAAATTTGTAAATCCCTCTGGTTGCAAATTTGCTCCGATAGTATCTTCGCCTTTTGGAATATGCTGACGTACAATGAATGATTCATGAAAATTTAAAGCACTTTCCCATGTCTGCCATACATCTGTACTGAATCTAATTTCAGTTACATTTGCGTTTATATATTCTAGTGAATCAATAAAAGCATAGAACCATTTACTACCAAAATGGTCGTTTCTATACATCATATAATTAACATTATATAGTGAATCTTTGCTTTTATTAACTCTAATTGCTCCGCTCCCCTTAACGTAACTATACCCGTTAACGTCTGTTAAGTTGTAAACAGTTTTACTAATAAAGTAATTTGCTCTAGCTTCATCATTATTTTTAAAACTTAACACGTTGGTATAATCACTAAAAGGAACGGAACATAACCGCACCTTTGAATCTGGTGTAAAAGTCATGTTCCGTATCTCCTTTCATAAACTATTGAGCAGGTTTGAATAAAACAGCGTTTGCAAATGGACTATAGCCATAAGTTTGCCATACATGGAAGAAGTGTTTTGCACTCATGTTGGCAGGATTTACGAATGTATTGAAATACTTTGTTTTATCCCAAATTTTAATAAATGCTGAATCACACAACATTGCATATGCTGTAATCGGGGCTTCCTCTGTTCCGCCAAAATCATCTACAACAATTGTTCTTCCCATAAATTCAACCTTTGAAAGATTAAACGCTGTTGCCAAACTATCTACATCAATACTTGCCATTACTTCAGGGGTTGCAATCAAAACTTGTTGCTCTTTAGGTGTAAAGGTTTTGAATTTTTTAGTATCGCTTGTTGCCATTTTGTTATAAGCATTATATTCAGTAGAGAAAAAAGTAAATTTATCTGATAATGTTTTGACAGCCTTAACAAATGCATTTGCAGTTGCGGAATCAGTAGGCATTGCAAGATTTGTTGTAGTTAAATGTCCGTCATTAATAGCAGTTGAAATAGTACCCTTTGTCCATTCGTATTCTGCAACTTCGTTTGAACGATAAAGGTTATCAACAATTCTGCTAACAAGCGTACCAAAGTTATCCCAACTAGAAAATGCCATTTGCAATTCACTTTCAATATTTGTAACTTCAAAATCTTTTTGACGATTTACCCTATAATAAGCAACTTTCAAATCTGGTGCTTCATTTGTCAAAAGTCTACTACCGCTTACATCGTAATCTTTTTCTGTCTGCAAATTAATAGCAATCTCTCTCACATCACTACCTAAAATAGAATCACCACGTTTGAACATTGAAAGTGGGTTTTTATAACTTCTGTATTCAACATAAGTCATTCCAATTAGGTTAAATAAAGTAGTGTAAAAAGCATTAGCCAATTCACTCCACTGCAAAATCGGTTTTCCTACATCTTGAATATTTGTTGCTGTTGCTTGCGGAATACTTGCTCTTAATGTTGGTGACATATTCTCAACTACTGTATTTACTACTTCCGCACCATTCTCTAAATTAACTCCCATAAAAATCACTCCTAATCAAATTTAATAAAATCTTTAATATCTCTAGGTTTATCTTCTTCGGGTTCTGGTTCTGGTTCTTTTTCAAATCTAGAAACAAACCCTTTTGACAATAGCAAATTGCTATTAGCGTCTTTTAATTTTGAATTATAGTCTTGCAATTCCTTTATTTGTTGCTCTTGTTGTGTGTTTACTCCTTGTAACGATTTTACACTTGTCATTAAATCATTTAGTTCAACACTTATGTTTTCGTTGTTTGTAGTCTTTTCTGCAATGGTTTGGAATAATTCGTCGATTGTCATTACTTAATCACCTCTAAATATTTTTTATCAATTGCACTTGTGGTTATTCCATTTCTACCTATTACAATACGGTTTTTTCTAATTAATCCAATACTTAATACCTCATAATATTCATAGTATTGTTTGAATTTTTTATTTGTACCATATATAATAGGTTTAATAACCTTGACAATTGACCCGACTTTTAATTCTTTACTTATACCATACATTTTTCCAATAATATTTTGATAGTCTTTATATGCATAATTATAATCTAAATTTTCGTTTCTATCAACTTTAAATTGTCGCATACCATGCGGAATAATTTTTTGTAAATCTTCATCTTTTTTCTTTGTCCAATCTGCAAGCCATTTGTCAAAGCGTGTTAATCTTTGCAAATCTAATTTAGATTTAAAATAGCTTGTACTTGCATAAATAACAGCGTAATATCCTGCTTTTTCGATTTTGTCGCAAAAGGCTATACAAATATCTGTGCGCTGTGCAATCGTTAGCTTGTCAAGTTTTTTATCCTCAATATCAAATGCAATAGGATACATTGGTCTATGCCCTTGATTTGATATTTTGTCAACAATTGATAAACAAAAATCTGCTTCTGCTTCTGCCATTTTAGTATCAAGCGCATATGAATAGTGATAAAATCCAAACGGTATTTTTGCCTTGATACATTTTTTGGCATTGTTATAAACTTGTTTATCTTCTTGCTTGTCCTTGTTAATGCTTCCATAACCTGTCCGAATCATAACAAATTCAAAATCGTCTAATCGACTACTCTTGAAATCTCCGTTATGTTCGGATAAATCAATCCCCAATCTTTGCATTTTCATCTTCCTCTTTTCCTTTTAATATATCAATAGCATTTGTGATAACTTTAGGAATTTTTACACCGATTAATCCTAAGTTTTCAATAATGCTAATGACTTCGTTTGTAATGAATGAAATTATAACAACATTTCTAATATAATTTGTTTTTAACACATAGTCTAACATATTAGCGACTATCACACAAATTATAATACAAACTTTTTTAATCAAACCTTTGAATCCAATTTCAGATGATAAACCACCTGATTCTGTTTTCTTTGATTTTTTAAATACACCTGATAATATTAATCCTGTTATGTAATCAGTACACATAAATATTAATAGAATTATGAAAGGCATTGTTATGTCACCTACCAGATATAAAATTGCACTGCTTACACAAGCACAACAAAAACAAAAAATATCTTTCATCTTATCAACTCCTGTACATCAATCGGACAAAATCCTTTATTAGCTTGTTTACAATAAATACAATATTCTGCAATTCTTCTACTAGTTGTTAATGGTAATTCAAATATTTTATGAATGAAAGTTCCTACTTCCTTTATTGTGAATCCCATTTCATAATAATGATTAGAATAATTATACATTCTTCTGTTTATTACCATTTTGATATCACACTTTCATAAACTTTTTTAATTTGCAAATCTTCAAAGTAAACTCTACCATAACGGTACATTTTTCCTAAATTTTCAAGCTGAAATATTCCACGCACATTTTTAGTAAAAATTGTTGCGCCTTTTAAGTCTGTATTACTTAATGCAAATTTAATTGAATTTGTTCCATTACAACTATATTTATTTGTTATAAAATAATAACCACTTTCGTTATCAAACCAAACACCTACTTGTAACCCGTCAAGAATCATATCAAACTTGTATCTAGCATTTGAAGTTTTTTCTGCAATAAAATCATAGCTATCTAATTTAAACTGATTATCTAAAGCAAAGTTTCCGTAATTCGTTTTAGATAATAGTTGACCCGAACGTGTTTGTTTTATCTGCTCCCGATATTTAACGCTGTTTGTTTTCATCGCTATAATATCCTCATTTTTCCATATATTTCCCTCATCAAAATTTATGCCAAAATAAGTGAAATACGGATTAATTACAGAATATGCATTACTTATAAAAATTACCTTAACACCTCTAAACCTGTCAACGGTACACCAAAAATGTAAAAAATAATCTTCAACTTCATTATTTAAATAATGATATGTTCCCTCTTTCATGGTAAATTCATCAAATATAATTGTACCCACTTTAGGTGTGGCAACACTAGCTTGTACAACAGATTGAGTTAAGGCATGAGCAAATCCCATATACTTACCATTCATATAAAAACATTTATTCTTTTCTGTTATTTCCCATTTTGGGTTATTTATTTTCAACGGTTCAAACAGAGAATTTACTTTTTTTATCTCTGTTTTAAATCTTCTCAAATATATAAATTCCTCACCATATTTCAAATAACGTTTTACAACGTATTCTAATGCGCCATAAGTTTTTCCGTTTCCACGTTCACCAACAATAAAGTTAAATAATTTGTTGTGTGATAAAACATCATTTATATTAAAATATTCCATTTTACAAGATTGGGAAAAGTCAATGATATCTAGTACCACCTAGACAATCCATGTTGGCGGTTCTTCACCGTGGTTTCCAACATTGATATATCATGACTTTTTCCCTTTCTCTCCTTTCATTATACTCCTTTTGTTTGAGTTTGTCAACATGAATTTTACTTCACTTTCCTTTAATAGTAAAGTCTGTGGTTTTTAATATCACACCACCCTTGACTTGCTTCGGTTGTAATTTTCCTGAATATACACTACCTATGTTAAACTTTTTGATTGTGAATGACTTTTTTGCTGATTTTGGCAATCCTGCAACTGTTATGTTACGTTCTAACTTATTACTGTTAGGTTCTGTTCCATAATCAACATAACATTTTTGACGTAAATATTTACAATATCGTATGTTAAATTCATGCTTCCAAAAACCTAGTTTTGCATTGTCTAACGGTATAAAATCAGGTATAGCACCAATTGCGTGTATGCTATCAGTATCACTGTATATGTATTTTCCTGTTTCGTGAATTTTCTGAGCCATTCTTATAGTTTCATTTCTTGCCCATGCTGTGATAAATACAGCACATGGAATATAAACAGGTTTCCGTTCTTCTTCCTCTAACTTTTCAAATTTTAATATTCCGTTTTCTAATACTGGTTTTTTACTTCTTCCTTTTGGTGATGTTCCAAACTTTCCGTATAATGAATTTAACAAAAGTTTAGCTATTAGTGTCATTCCTTTGTTTCCTTGTAGCTTACTTTCTACCTTAACCTTACTCCATTTGTTTATATATTTATCAAACATACCTTTTTGTGCTCTGAACTTCCAACCATCTATAAACTCAATATTATAAACATCGTAATGTTCATAAAACAAACACAAATCAACATTTGTCAAATATAAATCAGGATATTCAAAACCGCTGTCTGTTATGTATTCGTTCGCTATAAATGATAAATTGTTTTTTAATTGTATAGTTGGAATGTGACCTTTTTTTACAGTAAATTGCGCTCTTAAATGCTGGATATAGAGAGGATAATATCTATCATACTCATATTGACCTTGAAAAAATACTGGTTGTGAATACGGCAAAGGTTTCATTAACATAACACTAGGATAAAGACTATTATAGTCTATAACAAATCCATTTTCTTTTATTAATTTTCCTGCAAATTTTGGATTTAAATACGTAAAACCACCTCTATATGCTTTCCTTATATCTGAATCAATATTAACATCTAATTGCGGAAAAAATTGTCTGAAATGTTTTTCACCACCTATAATTTGCTTGTAGTTATATAAAGCATTACTACCTTGTGTCATTTTCTTTAGATTTTGTTCAAAGAAATAATCTAATGCTGTTGCAACTATCTTTATATCGTTTAATAAATAACTTTTTTCTTTCTCTGTCATTATATGGTCTTTGCTTCTATATTCGTTATAATCAATTTCTTCTTTTTGAAACGGCATACCGAAAGATTTTGCAATCTGTTCTACTGTTAAATTAATTATTTTTAAACTATCGTATATATCAACCTTTACTTTCTTGTTAACATAAAAAGATATATTGTAATATTTTATATCTTCAGATATCATAGTGGTAAACGTATTCATTTTTAAATCTTGTTTTCCTTTTACCCATGTGTAACCATTTGATAATAGATAATTTAAAATAAAACTACCGTCAAATTTGAGATTGTGAAAATATATTTTTGAATTTTCTTTTAATGTCTTTAAATGTTCAAAAAAGGACTCTATGCTATTACCAAAATTTGCAAATGTATATGGTATATCACATATTCCCCATGCCCATACTCTACAATCATTTTCGTCTGTTATAGTTTCAAAGTCAGCACTAAACAACATCAACCCCAAATCCTTTGACTAGTTCTACAAGTTCAGTTAGTCTTTCACGTTGTTGCAAAACTGTATAATTTTCGTTTAAAATTAAGTGTAAATCTTCACCGATATTTCTTAGAAAATCAATAAATTTTTCCGCTGGAATTTTTGAAATAACGTCTTTTAAATCTATTGTTTGTATATTTCCATATTCATCTATGTATTCACTACCTACTTGGTATAATGATTTTATAAAATTATCTTTATATAAATTGTTTCTGTATTTACTATAACTAGGAAAACTCCTAAATTGTACAGATTTTAACATTTTTCTAAAATCTGTTACTTTATCATATTCATTATATTTTTTATTAATCGGACGTAATTCGTTTCCAATATCCCCACCCATTTGAGCATATGAAAATTCAGTTCCTTTGAATGGTGTTTTTAACATAATGTCTAATTCTTTTAATTTTAATTTATTTACAATTTTTACATCTTTGTTATATTCATC
>UQAI01000046.1 GCA_900538885.1 uncultured Mollicutes bacterium | reverse complement strand
TATTAATTTAAGTAAACTTTTAATGATTTGCAAATATCGCATAAAGTGATTTTCTTTTAAAAAAGATTTAATCGTGATATAATATATAATAAGGCGGTGATATTATGAAACACGTTACAGTAATAGGAGCAGGATTTGCGGGAAGTGAAGCAACATATCAACTTGCGAAAAGAGGATATGAAGTAACATTATATGAAATGCGCCCAGGTAAAATGACTCCAGCTCACCAAACTGGGGGATTCGCAGAAATGATATGTAGTAATTCTCTTCGTGCCGCAAGTATTGAAAATGCGGTGGGACTACTAAAGGAAGAAATGAGACAGTTTGATTCACTCATTATGAAGGCTGCCGATGAAACAAGAGTTGAAGCCGGTGGTGCTCTTGCAGTAGATAGAACAAAGTTTTCAGATTATATCACAAATACCCTAAAAGAAATGAATAATGTTACAATTATTAATGAGGAAGTAACAAAGATACCAGAAGGACCAGTTATTATTGCTAGTGGACCTTTAACAAGTGATAGCTTTCATAAAGAAATTGGTAAACTTCTTGGACATGATTATATGTATTTTTTTGATGCTGTTGCTCCAATCGTAACCAAAGAATCAATTGATATGAGTAAGGCCTTTATTGCTTCAAGATATAATAAAGGAGAAGCTGCCTATATTAATTGTCCAATGAATAAAGAAGAATTTGAGGTCTTCTATGACTTTTTAATTCATGCTGATGCAGTTATTCCTCATGAATTTGAAATGAAAGTATTTGAAGGCTGTATGCCAGTTGAAGATATGGCCAAAAGAGGAAAACAAACTTTATTGTTTGGACCGATGAAACCGGTTGGACTTGATGACCCACGAACCGGACGTTGGCCATATGCTGTAGTACAACTTCGTGAAGATAATAAAGAAAAGACCTTATATAATATTGTTGGCTTTCAAACACACTTGAAGTTTGGCGAACAAAAGAAATTACTTGCGTTAATTCCAGGACTAGAACATGCTGAAATTGTGAGATATGGAGTAATGCATCGTAACACATATATTAATTCACCAAAACTATTAAACAAAGGTTATCAATTAATTAAATATCCAAATATCTTTTTTGCTGGTCAAATGACAGGCGTTGAAGGATATGTCGAATCGGCTGCAAGTGGGCTTGTAGCAGGTATTAATATGGCAAGAGTACTAGATGGTAAAAGTATTCTCGATTTAGATAGTACAACTGCTTTAGGTGCTCTCGCTTGTTATATTAGCACACCACACGTAGAATTTAATCCAATGAATGTAAATTTTGGTATTTTTACTCCATTAAGCGATGCTACTAAAAAGAAGGAAAGAAAACTAGCGTATGCTAATCGTGCTCTTCTTAAAATAAAGGAGTATCTAAAAGATGAATAAAAGACCGATGATCAGAAAAAATGTCAGACCTACGGTTAAAACTAAAAAACAAGTAGAAACCAAAAAAGAAGAAAAAGTAGATAGATCGCTTGAAGCAATTGAAATGTACCGTAATTACTTAGCAGTAGAAAGAAACTATTCTAATTATACTGTTTTAAATTACATAAAAGATATTGAAGACTTTTATGAATACTTAAAAGGTGATAATTTTGGTAACTTATTAACGGTTACTAAAACAAATGTTCCAAGATATTATCTATCATATTTATCTACGACAGAAGGGTTAAAAAAGAAAAGTATAGCTAGAAAACTTTCAAGTTTAAGAACGTTTTATCGCTACCTTGAACGTGAAGGAATAGTCGATGATAATCCTTTTGAAACGATTGAAACCCCTAAAGCAGATAAAGTTTTACCGAAAGTACTATATCCAAATGAGATAAATAATATCTTTAATTCAATTGATACTTCCACCGCAATCGGTAAACGCGATATGTTGATTATGGAATTATTATATGGTTCTGGACTCCGTGTTAGTGAATTATGTAGTCTTGCCCCTAGTGATATTGATTATAGTAATGAAATGATTAAGGTGTTTGGTAAAGGACATAAAGAAAGATATGTACCAATGAATCAACATATAGTGAAAGCTTTAAGAGAATATATTGAAGTCGCAAGGCCAGAACTTGTCTTAAAATGTGAACTAGAAAACAATGATTTTTTACTTGTAAATCATCGTGGTGGACCGCTTACAACAAGAGGAGTAAGGGTAATTTTAAACAATATTATTGATCATGCTGCAGAGCATACACATGTTCATCCTCACATGCTTAGACATACATTTGCGACCCATTTACTTGATGGTGGTGCTGATTTAAGAAGTGTTCAAGAAATGCTAGGACACGCTAATTTATCGAGTACACAGATTTATACACATGTATCAAAAGAACAATTAAAGAAGTCATATATGGAAAATCATCCAAGACAACAAGGAAATAATCGTTAATTAAAAAGGCGAAAATTAAGGAGAAATTATGATTAAACTTTTAAAAGTACAACTAGAAGATGCAAAAATAATGCTTAAAATTCAAAAAGAAGCATTCAAAAAATATGCCGATAAATATGGAGATTTTGATACTAACCCATATCACATGAGCTTACATCGTATGGAATTTAACATTAAATATCGTTTCGGACAATATTATAAAATTATAGATTGTGATAAAAACGAAATAATTGGAGGAATCTTTGGATTTGAACTTGATAGTCCCGAAATAATGCAAATTGCACAATTTTATTTACGAAGTGGTTATCAGTCCCTAGGTTATGGTACAGAAGTATTAAAATACTTTATTAATCAAAATCCTCAAGTTAAAACATGGTATGTTGATACAATTCTTCAAGAAGAATATAATCTAGAATTTTATAAACATCTAGGTTTTGAAATAATTGATACTGAAGAAGAACATGAGGGATTAACCTTTGTTACTTTAATGAAAAAATGTTAATAGTAATTAATAAAAGGATACACCTTAAATTTAGTGTATCCTTTTAAACTACTTAGAAGTTAGTAAATTATAAGTGATATTAGTTGCTAAAAAAACAAAAATGTGGTAAAATATCAAATGGCAAAAAAATACACACAAAAGATGAGTGCGTCGTCTAGTGCATTAGTGGCGGTGTACGTGGACTCTTTTGGCGGCCAAACAAAATAAAAAGAAAGAAGGAAATTTAAAATGCCAGTAGTTACAATGAAGCAATTACTAGAAGCAGGAGTTCATTTCGGTCATCATACTCGCCGTTGGAACCCTAAGATGAAAGAGTATATTTTTAATGCAAGAAATGGTGTATACATCATTGACTTACAAAAAACTGCAGATAAGATTGAAGAAGCTTATGCTGCAATGGTTGAAATCGTTCGTAACAATAATGCGAAAGTATTATTCGTAGGAACACGTAAACAAATTCAAGACATCATTAAAGATGAAGCTATCCGTGCTGGTCAATATTATGTTGACAAACGTTGGTTAGGCGGAACTATGACTAACTTCAAGACTGTTCGTAAATCAATTGCCAAATTATACAGAATTGAAGAAATGGAAAAAGATGGTACTTTTGAAAAATTAACTAAAAAAGAAGTTGCTGGATATAAAAAAGAACAAGCTAAACTTGAAGGTTTCTTCAGTGGTATTAAAGAAATGCAACAACTTCCAGGTGCTCTATTTGTAGTAGACCCTAAGACTGAACACAATGCAGTTGCTGAAGCTCGTAAATTACACATTCCAGTATTTGGACTAGTTGATACAAACTGTGATCCAGATGATGTTGATTACGTAATTCCTGCAAACGATGATGGTGTAAGAGCAGTCCGTTTAATCGTTGGTGTTATGGCTAATGCTGTACTTGAAGGTAATGGTGTTGCTGTTGAACCTTACGTATTACCAGAAGAAGAAAAAGTAGAAGAACCTGTTCAAAAAGAAGTTAGAACTCCAAAAGAAGCAAAACCTCGTAAACCTCGTCCTGCAAAAAAAGTTGAAGAAAAAGTAGAAGAAGTGCCTGTTAAGGTTGAAGAAAAAGTAGAAGCTGCTGAAGTTAAAGAAGCAGTAGAAAATAAAGAAGAATAGTTCATTAGGAGGAATAACTGATGATTAGTGCATCTCTAGTTAAAGAATTAAGAGAAAAAACTGGTGCTGGTATGATGGACTGCAAAAAAGCTCTTACAGAATGTAATGGCGATTTAAATGCAGCTGCTGACTGGCTACGTGAAAAAGGTATCGCAAAAGCTGCTAAAAAAGCATCAAGAATTGCTGCTGAAGGTTTATGCGATGTTGCAATTAATGGTAATAAAGCTTATTTATTTGAATTAAATTCAGAAACTGACTTTGTTGCAAAGAATGAAAAGTTCTTAACATTATTACACCAAATTGGTGCTGCATGTGTTGCAAACGATGTTGCATGTGAAAAATGTGCTTTAGAAGCTACATACGAAGGACAAACAGTTGAAAATTTAGTTATTTCTGCAACAGCTATTATTGGTGAAAAAATTAGCCTTCGCCGTGTTGTAAGAATTGAAAAAGCTGATGATGAAGTATTTGGTGTTTATAAACACAATGGCGGTAAAATTGTTGTTGTATCTGTAATTAAAGGTACTGATGCTTTAGTAGCAAAAGACATTTGTATGCATGTTGCAATGTACAATCCACGTTATCTTGATGAAGCTTCAATTAGTCAAGAAGATTTAGACCATGAAGCAGAAGTTATTAAAGCTGAAATTGCAAATGATCCTGCTAACGCATCTAAACCTGCTAACATTATTGAAAAGATGGCTATGGGTCGTCTTGCTAAGTTTAAAAAAGAAATTTGCTTAGTTGATCAACCATTCGTTAAAGATCCAAGCATTACAGTTGGCCAATATTTAAAGAGCAAAAACAGTGCTGCTGTTGCATATGTTCGTTATGAAGTTGGTGAAGGAATGGAAAAACGTAATGACGATTTCGCTGCTGAAGTAGCTGCACAAGCTGCTGCTGCAAAAGCAAATAAATAATTAATTAATCCAAAGGAGAATCATTATGCAAAGAGTCATTCTTAAACTAAGTGGTGAAGCCTTATCAGGTGAAAATGGAATTGGTATTAATGCTGTAAAAGTAAAAGAAATAGCTGAAGAAATAAAAAACTTAGTTGATCTAGGAATTGATTTAGGAATTGTTGTAGGAGCTGGCAATATCTGGCGTGGCCGTGATGCTGAAGAAAATGGAATGGAAAGAGCAAGTGCCGATTATATGGGCATGCTTGGAACTATTCTTAATTCGCTTGCCCTTCAAAATGCTCTTGAATCTCTTGGTGTAAACACAAGAGTGATGTCTTCACTTTCAGCCCCAAGCGTTGCTGAACCATATATTAGAAGAAAAGCTTTAAGCCATCTTGACAATCATATGGTTGTAATCTTTGGTGGTGGTACGGGAAGCCCATTCTTCTCAACCGACACTGCGGCTGCTCTTCGAGCTGCTGAAGTTGGTGCTGATATGATATTGATGGCCAAAAATGGTGTTGATGGAGTTTACGATGATGACCCTAGAGTTAACAAGAATGCTAAAAGATTTGATGCCTTAACGTATGATGAAGTTATTAACAAACATTTACACGTTATGGATCTTACTGCCGCAACTCTTTGTAGCGAAAATAATATAAAGATAATTGTCTTTGACATGAGTGTAAAAGGCAATATAACTAGAGTAGTTAAGGAACCAACAATTGGAACATTAATTACTAAATAACGAAAATAGGAGGAAAAGAAAATGACAAACGAAATTATTGAACAATGTGGACAAAAAATGGAAAAGTCAATTGAATCTCTTAAAAAAGATTTTACTGGTATTAGAACTGGTAAAGCTAATCCAAGCATTTTAAATGGCGTTACAGTTGAATATTATGGTTCACAAATGCCAATTAACCAAATTGCTAATGTTTCAGCTCCCGATCCTCAATCAATAGTAATTAAACCTTATGATAAATCAATCTTAAGAGGAATTGAAAAAGCAATTCAAACTGCTAATTTAGGATTTAATCCACTAAATGATGGTGATTTAATTAGAATTCCAATTGCTCCATTAACAGAACAAACAAGAAAAGAATTAGTTAAAGAATCTAAAAAATATGCGGAAAACTGTAAAGTAGCAATTCGTAATATTCGCCGTGAACAAATGGAAGCTTTAAAGAAACTTGAAAAAGATGGAGTTTCTGAAGATGAAGTAAAACGTGCTAGTGATAAAGTTCAAAAAGTAACTGATGATTTTATCACAAAAGTAGATCAATTAGCTAAAGCTAAAGAATCTGACATTATGTCAATCTAGTAGATATTAAGCTCTTCTCAAATATTGGGAGGAGCTTTTTTAATTTTTATTTTATGCTTCCTAGTCCATATTAAATGCCATCTAATATAAAAGGTATTGCTTAAAAATGCATAGATAGTATAATAATGGTGTAAAGGAGAAGAAGAATATGAAAGGAAAAATTAAATTATTTAAAATTAATACTTTATTTATTATGATGATATTATCGATGACATTTCTTACATCATGTATGATAAGATATCAATATTTTTCAAACAAAGAATTAGCAGAAGTGGGACTTACGGGTTTACCAAAAGTTCCTGGTGCGAAAGATTATTGCAAAGTAAAATCCATTACTGATAGTAGATACAAAAAATGTAATATGAATATATCTAGTAATGCATCCGCTGATGATTTTGTGGTAGAAGTTCTTAAAATGCTTGATAATAAAGAAATATATAAATTTTATGCATACGATGGTAATGAAGAAATGTATACACTACATCGTACCCTACATTTATCTAAAGATCCAAAAGATTATTTGATGTATGATAATCCACAAGATGAAGGATTAGTTAAATCGGGTTTCTATCATATCTTTTATGCACTTACAAAAGATGCTGAAAATAAAACAATGTACGAAATAACTGTAAGTAGATACAGCAAAGATGATCCTAGAAAACCAAGAGACTATAACTGTACAGTAGGAATTTATGAACACAGGTTTTCTAACTATACATTAATAACAGAAGAAGAATAAATACTGAACAGCTTTGGCTGTTCTTTCTTTTAATATATATAATATTTTTTGCGTTATTAACATTTAATTGGAATTATTTTCATAATTATAGTATAATAATTATTTGAGGTAGTTATTATGAATATAAATGAATTACATAATCAAATTATGCAAAAACCTCTACCAAAGCATATTGGAATTATTCTTGATGGTAATGGTAGATGGGCTACTAAAAGAATGTTACCACGTAATTTAGGACATAAAAAAGGTGTACAAACATTAAAGGAAATTGTTAAAGAAGTTAAAAATTTAGGAATTCCTAATTTAACAGTTTTTGCCTTTAGTACTGAAAACTGGAAAAGGCCTAAAGATGAAGTTGATTACATTATGGATCAATTAAAAAAGTATTATCAAACTAGTTTAACTAAACTAATAGAAAACCAAATAAAAGTAAAATTTATAGGCACAAAGAAGAACTTAAGTTCAGACCTTTTAATGATTATAGAAGATATTGAATACCAAACTAAAAACTTTAAAGAATTTACTTTATCAATAGCTTTTAACTACGGCTCTAGAGAAGAAATAACGGAAGCGGTTAAAAAAATTACCACAAAGGTTATTAATCACGAGATAATGGTTAATGATATAGATGAAGAATTAATTAGTAAAAATTTATATACAGCAGAACTTTATCCTCTTGATTTAATTATTAGAACAAGTGGGGAAATGCGTTTAAGTAATTTTCTACTTTATCAAGCCGCATATGCTGAATTATATTTTCCTAAAACTTTGTGGCCTGACTTTCATAAAAAAGAATTATATTTAGCAATTAAAGAATATCAATCACGTAATAGAAGATTTGGAGGACTAAAAGGATGAAAAAAAGAGTAATAACAGGTTTTTTTATGGGAGTAGTAATGATCCCGATAATTTATTTAGGCGGATGGTTTATGCTTGGGCTTGCTGCGGTGCTTGCTTATGTTGCGACTAACGAGTTAATTAAAATGCATGCAAGTATGCGCGGATTCTCTAAAAGATATCAATATATTTTACCATTAATTTCGACAGGGCTTGTCATTCTTGGGGGACTAACTATTTATTGTAGTGATTACTTTAATCTAACAGATATGGTTTTTAGTTTAATTGTGTTATTTGCGGCATTAATGATTGTTTCACTTTTTAATAGAGAATTAAAAACAACTGATGTTATGCTATTTTTTGGTTTTATTTTATATGGTGGTTTAGGAATTTTTATGGCCACAAGAACAAGATATATTGATACATTAAACGGAGAAAAAATTAGATACTTAGGCCTTGTATTAATGGGATATGTTTTACTTACAACTGTGTTTACAGATATGGGAGCTTATAATTTTGGTTTATTATTAGGTAAACATAAACTATGCCCAACGATTAGCCCTAAAAAAACAATTGAAGGCTCAATTGGTGGAAGTTTTACAGGAATGGTAGTAGGTAGTGCTTTTCTAATTATTTGTGAACAATGTATGGGATTTAAACTTTTTATGATAGAAAATCTTTTCTTAAGAATTCTTGCTGTAGCAGGTGTTAGTTTACTACTCACAATTATTGCGCAATTTGGTGATTTAGTTGCATCAAAACTAAAAAGAGAATATGGTATTAAAGACTATGGTTTTATTTTTCCAGGTCATGGTGGTGTAATGGACCGTTTTGATAGTTTAATTATGACAGGTACCTCCTTTTATATTATTCTTGCGATAATGGGTGTTGTTCTATGATAAATGTTTGTTTACTAGGTGGTACAGGAAGTATTGGTACTCAAGTTCTTGACTTAGTAAGAAAAGATTCGAAGTATCACTTATATGCATTTAGTTTTGGTAAAAATCTTAAACAAGCAATTAACATAATTGAAGAATTCAGTCCTGAGGTTGTTTGTGCATTAAATCAAGAAGATGCCGATTATTTAAAAACAAATTATCCTTTTTTAAGAACCTTTTACGGTGATGATGGTTTACTTGAACTAGTATCATTAAAAGTTTCAAATTATATGGTTATTAATGCATTAGTTGGTTCAGTTGGTTTAAAACCAACTTATGTTGCACTAGAAAATAAATATGATGTTTATTTAGCTAATAAGGAAACGTTAGTGGTTGGTGGTGAGTTAATAACATGTCTTGCGGAAAAAAATAATTGTAAAATTATCCCGATTGATAGTGAACATTCCGCAATCTTCCAGTTATTAGATAGTGAAGATGAAAAGGAAATTAAGAATCTAATTATCACCGCAAGTGGTGGTTCCCTAAGAGACCTTAAACGTGAAGACTTGGATAAAGTTACTATAAATGATGTTTTAAATCATCCAACCTGGCAAATGGGAAAAAAGATAACAGTTGATTCAGCCACAATGATGAATAAAGGATTTGAAGTAATTGAGGCTCATTATTTGTTTAATGTTGATGTTGATCATATTAAAGTTATGATTCATAGAACTAGTACAATTCATTCAATGATAGAATTTAATGACCATTCTATTTGTGCTCAACTTGCTAGTGCAGATATGCATCTTCCAATTCATTATGCAATATATGGTAAAAAACATACAACTTGTGATATAATAAAGCCGTTATCATTAGACAAAGGATTAAACTTAATTCTTGAACCATTTGATAATGTGCGCTACCCACTAGTTGAGATTGCGAAAGAAACATTAAGAAAAGGTGGAATTTATCCATGCATTCTTAATGCCTCAAATGAAGCTTCTGTGGCGCTTTTTCTAGAAGGTAAAATTAAATTTCTAGATATTGAAAAAAATATAATCGCAGCTTTAAATGATCACGAATATGATAAATATAAAAATAAACCTTTAACGATTGATTTATTATTAGAAGTCGATAAAGCTGTAAAAGGAAAGGTAGGTAAAATATGTCATATGTAATTGGTTTAATAGCATTTATTCTTGTTTTAAGTATAATTGTTATTATTCATGAAATGGGTCACTTCCTAATGGCAAGAAGAGCTAAAATCTTATGCTATGAATTTTCAATAGGTATGGGACCACTTATTTGGAAAAAGAAAAAAGGGGAAACAGTATATGCGATTAGATGTATTCCAATTGGAGGATTCGTCTCAATGGCAGGTGAAGAAATTGAACAAGATTTCTTAAAAGATATAAAACAAGTTAAATTAGAACTTGATGAAAATCAAAGAATTACAAGAATTATTTGCGATGTAAATGATGAAAAATTTAAAAATTTAGTAACATATGATCTTGGCACGTATGATTTAAGCGGAACCAAAGAAGGACTTCCAGATGAATTATACTTGTGCACAAAAGATGAAAATGGTGAAGAAACAAAATACATTGTAAATCGTGATGCAGTGCTTTATTTTGATAAAAAACAAGAAATGCAAATCGCTCCATTAAATCGTAATTTTGTTTCTAAAACGGTAGGCCAAAGATTCTTAGCGGTATTTGCAGGACCATTCATGAACTTTGTGTTAGCCATATTCATTTATTTCATTTTAGGTATTGTTCAAGGATATCCAAACTACAACAGCACTAAAATTGACGAAGTAACAAACACGGCTCCTATTTATGGTGAATTAAAAGAAGGAGATAAAATTCTTGAAATCAACAATCAAAAGGTGAGTGTGTGGGATGACATCAGTAAAGTACTTGCTGAATATGCATTAGGATCAGATGATTTTGATGGTAAAATTATTGTAAAATATGAAACTAAAGATGGTACTACTAAAGAAACTGAATTAATATATCCAGCTATTTCTATCTTTTCAATTGAATTAAATTTAGATACTGCTTTATGTGTCAAAGAAAACAAAGTAATAGTTGGTGAATATTCTAGTAACAATAGTAAAACAAAATCATACAAAGCAGGACTTCGTAAAGGTGATATAATTACAAGTATCAAGTTTAAAGATGGTAATAATGAACAAACAATTAATACTTTTAAAGATATCTTAAAATACTTTAATGAAGATTTCTTAAATGAAGCAACTGATGTAATTATCGAGTATGAACGTGAAGGAAAAAAAGGTACAGCTATGATTGAAACTTATAGTAAAAAACTATTAAGTAGTCAAGGTATTACCCCAACAAAAGTACAACTAGGAATATCGCCAAGATATGAGTTTAATTTTGGAAAACTAATGTACATGCCTTGGGCTGAAACCGGATCATCATGTCTTGGCATCTTTAAAACTTTAGGATTATTGTTTACTGATTCATCAGTGAATATAGATGATTTCAGTGGACCGGTAGGCATTTTTAGTTTAGTAAAATCATCAATTGAAGGCAAAAATGTTGGCCAAGCTATTCTTACACTTCTTAGTTTAATGGCTTTCTTAAGCGTTAATATTGGATTTGTTAATTTATTACCACTTCCTGCCCTTGATGGTGGTCGTCTTGCCTTTATTATATTTGAAGGTATTACGCGCAAAAAACCAAGTGCTAAAGTAGAAAATATAATTCATACAATCGGCTTCTTATTATTAATGGCTCTATTTGTCGTAATATCATTTAGTGATATTTTAAGATGCGTTGGCTGTAAATAGATAATAATTTTATTAATAAATCTCTATCCATGCTATGGTATGAATAGAGACTTTTAAACCATTTTATATTATTTCAACTACTTTTTGGCCTTATTAATAGAATTTAGTATTATTGTATGTTATCATAAAATAAACACAAAACGTCAATGAAAAAAATATTAATGACGGTTTGTCAATCATCGTGCACAAAATTGTGCCCTAGATTAATGGGTTTT
>UQAI01000045.1 GCA_900538885.1 uncultured Mollicutes bacterium | reverse complement strand
ATATTCACTTTTTTTGGTAATAATAAAACCGAGGTGATAAAAGTGAAAAAGTTATTTAAGAAGATAGCCCAAAATAAATTTCAGTTTTTCTTTTTTGTAGGCCTTGTTGGTTTACTAGTAACAGCTCTTGTTATCAGTGCATCAACATCAAAACCTGCAGATAAACCTAACCCTTCAACAACTGACCCCGAAAATCCACACACAGATGTAATACCTGAAGAAGTAATTAAACTTCCCTTTACAGATGGTATGGAATATGTAGTTGTAAGAAAGTTCTATGAAAAAGATGGAACCAAAGAAGAACAACAACTTTCATTAATTAAATATCAAAACAGTTATCGCACAAGTGTTGGTACAAGCTATGCTAAAAAAGATGGAACCACATTTGATGTCTTAAGTGTTTTAGGTGGTAAAGTTGTGGAAATAAAAGAAAGTCCACTTTATAGTAACTATGTTGCGATTGAACATAAAGATGGTTTCAAAACTTATTATTACGGTTTAAGTGAAGTTACGGTAACATTAGGTAGTGAAATTAATCAAGGAGATAAAATTGGAGTTAGTGGTAAAACTGAAATTGATGCGGAAACAGGCAATCATGTTTACGTGAAAATGATGAAAAATGGTAAACATTATAATCCTGAAAAACTTATCGGCAAAAAAATATCAGAGATAGCATAATACTCTATATGACTAAAGACCTTAGAAGGTAATTCCTTTTAAGGTTTTTAAATATTTGATTTTAGCTGCGATTATTTGATATAATATATAGATAGAAAATAATTTTCAAAATTTAGTTATCTTTTTTATAATAATTGTTACTATATAAGTGAAAGGATTAAAAGTAAACTTTTATGCAGTCTAAAAATGAATTATACAATATATTAGTCAACGAATATGTTAAATATTTTTATAATTTTTCGCTGTCTAGAACTACATCAATTAATGATGCGGAAGACTTATCACAAATGATTTTATTTGAATGCGTTAAAGCAATAAACAAAAATGAGGATATTAAAAATATCGATAAATATTTCTGGAGTATTGCTCATAATACGTATAAACGATATTTAAAGAGTAAAAATGAACCAATCGTTTACGATAGTGAATATTGTATGAAAATATATGATAACAACTCAGTTGATACGACAAGTACTAGTGAAGAAATGACAAAAATAAGATACTCACTTTTAGTGCTTTCAGGTATGTACCGAAAAGTTATTGTTGATTATTATACGAAAACCTAAAAATTAAAGATATTTCCAAAAAGTATAATCAATCAGAAGAAATGATTAAATGGTATTTACAAAAAAGTAAAAAGAAAATAAAGGAGATTTATCAAATGAAAGATACATTTGGCATTAAAAGTTTTAACCCATCAAACTTTTCAATTTATTATTCCGGTATTGCTTTTTCAAGAATAAATGTTTGGAGTTTATTTAAAAGATTACTACCTAAACAAATTGTACTTAGCTGCTATAATAAAAGTAAGACAATTACCGAACTATCGATAGAACTTGGTGTTGCTAGTTGTTATTTAGAAGAAGAAATAGAAATACTCGTAAAAAGTGGTGTTCTTTTAAATAATGGAGGCAACAAATTTAGTACTAATTTTCTAATCATTAATAAAGAAGAGCAAAAGACCATAGAAAAATTATATGAAGAACTTTATAAAAACTACATAAAAATAGTAGATGATAAATTCAATGAAAATCTTTCAAAAATAAAAGAAACTAAAATGTTTAAGTATGATGTTCCAATTGAAAGATATAAATGGATCTTTGGAGATAAAGTCGCAAATTTTGATTATAGATTATTGTATATTAAAGATGAAGAATATCCAAGAATATTATCTTGTGGTGCGAGAGCTTTTATATTTGGTGAAGAAAGTAGTGGATCTATTTATTGTGTTGGTCAAACTCCATCAAGAATAGATAAATATACTTTATGGGCAAGAGACTCTCAAGCTTTATCTAAAACTTGTAAAAATCAAGAAATATTTAAGAATCATCATTACACCAAAATTGTTACAGATGTATATAACGGAATTATAAGCGATGAATTAAAAGAAGATTATGCTTATTTAATAAAAGAAGGCTACTTAGTAAATATTAACAACAAAATATATGCTAATGTTGCTTATTTAAGTAAAGAATTTAATCAAATCATGGAAAGAATTAATGAAGAGTTATCTTTAGTGTTAGAAAATGGTTCTAAGAAAATATGCACATATTTGGAAAAAATGATTAAAAGAAGTTTACCTAAAAATTTAAAAGAATACGCACATGGTTATATGGTTACATTAGTAAATTTTTATAGTGGTATCTATTTTATGAAAAATCAAATGGAAAGTGGCTTTAATAAATTGGCACAAACTAAGGAAGATGGTTTGGTGTTAAATTATTTTATAGAAAATTAATAATATATTAAAAAACAAAGTTAGAGTTAAATCCAACTTTGTTTTTAATTTGTAAGTAATACTAAATAGATTTCTTATCTTTTGATATTGTAATGACATAGGGAGACTTAGGCCGATTATAATTAAGATACTTGGTTACTAAATATTCGGTGCTCGGAAGATCTTTAACAAAGTTATCAATTGTAATACTTTCTTTACTTCCTTCATCATGTCCAGGATAAATGACTAGAATTATTAACATTTTAGGATTTAACTCCATTAGAGTTAGTACCTTTTTTAAAGATGAAATGGTTGATGCAGCTTTAGTAGTAATAGTTTTATCACCATTTGGTAAATAACCAAGATTATAAATAATTAAATCAATATCTATTTCACTAATGTTTTCATGGCTTTCTAATTTTAAAATAACATTGGTAATGTTTTGTTTTAATAACTCTTGTTTTGTATATTCAATAGCAATGTTTTGAATGTCATAACTATAAACTATACCACTGTTTTCAAGTAACCTTGCCATATAGATTGTGTCATTTCCTCTTCCACATGTTGCATCAATAAAGGTCATATTGTTGTGTTTATATCTTTCATAATATTCTTTAATTAATAAATGTGAAAACTCTACTATTTTGAACATAAGTCACCTTGATAATAATTTTTCTTTCTAAGCATTTTATCTATCTCATTCATCACTACAAACTTTTTTAACGTCCATTTAGGGGCCAATAATAAATCTTTTGGAGCATCCCCAGTAATACGTTGGATTACAATATTTTCGTTTAAATTTCTAAGTTCATCAACAACAATGTCAACATATTCTTCAAGGGAAAGAAGGGGAAAAGGCTTTTGTTCATACATTTTTCCAAGGGGAGTGTTCTTCATAACATGAAGCATATGAATCTTTACGGCATTAACGTTCAAAGAATTAATTAACTTAGTAGTATTTAACATATCTTCTTTTGTTTCTAAAGGTAAACCATTAATCATATGAACAACAACATATAGTCCCGCTTGTTGAAGTGCCTTAACTGCTTTAATAAAACATTCATTATTATATCCACGATTAATAAACGCTGCAGTTTTTTCATTTGATGTTTGAAAACCAAGTTCTACCCATACTTCAACATGTTTATTTAGTTCTTTCAAATATTCAATTTTTTCTTCATCAAGACAGTCGGGTCTCGTCGCAATACTTAATACTTTAATTTTATCGTTTAATAATCCACACTCAGTTACGATTTGTCCAAATACTTCTTTTAATTTAGATAAAGAGCCATATGTATTAGTGTTAGCTTGAAAGTAAGCAATGTAATATCCATCTGGCCATTTAGTTTCCATCATTTTTTTAACTTCTTCAAATTGTTCTTTAATACTAGAACTCTTATCCCCAGCAAAATCACCACTACCCATTTCTGAACAAAAGATACAACCCATTGTGCTTAGGGTGCCATCACGATTAGGACAACTGAAATTACCATTTAAAGATATACGATAAGTTTTTTTGTGATACTTATATAAACAATAGTTATTCATTGTGACATAATGTTTTTCATCAGTCATTAAATTCATATAATCACGGCCTTTCAAATAATTATTTTAACAAAAACTTTCCAATTTGTCAAAATAATAAAGTTAAAAGTAATTGTAAAAATAAAAAAATGATATAATAATAGTAGAAAATTAAAAAGGAGTGATAAAGTGAAACGCAGTAAATCCCTTAGTTTAATAATAATTGCGTTAGTATATATTATTGTTGCGGTAGGATGTTATTTCCTTTATGGAGTGTTTGATAACCTTTTACCAGATAAAATGAATGATAGATTACTTATAATGATGATTATCTTAGATTTAATTTCAACAATTTTTGTTTTCATTATGAGTACCATTTTTAATAATTCATCAATCTATGACCCATATTGGAGTGTGGTTCCTATTTTAATGATTGTCTTTTTTGCTTATAAAGTTGGTAATTTAACTAATGGATTTGTGGTAATGTTAATTAGTGTTATTTTAGTTTGGGGATTAAGACTAACAGTTAACTGGATTTATACTTTCAAAAATCTTCATTATCAAGATTGGCGTTATCAATCCCTTAAAGATAAACACCCTAAACTTTGGCCGTTAATTAATTTATTTGGTATTCATTTAATTCCAACAATTGTTGTTTTTATTGGTATGCTTCCGGCCTTTAAGTTTGTACTAGAAATTGATCGTAATGCTGTACCTACTATTTCAACTTATCTTGGCGTAATAATCGCTTTGCTTGCGGTGATAATTGAAACCGTTGCGGATGTACAAATGCATATGTTTAAGAAAATATCAAGTAATGCTTTACTTGTATGTGATAAAGGATTATGGAAAAATAGTCGTCACCCTAATTATTTTGGTGAAATCTTATTTTGGATTGGCATATGGATGATTGGAACATCATTCTATAAAGATCCAAATTGGATTCTAATTTTCTCACCAATTATTGTTTTCTTACTATTTGTTGCAATTAGTATACCTATGATGGAAAAACACCAATTAGAAAATAAACCAGCATATAAAGAATATATGGAAAATACCAATATGCTACTTCCAATATTTCCAAAAACTAAAAAAAATAAATAGCCCATGTCTTAGATATGGACTATTTTTCTTAATTATTTGATAATACTTGATATTTTACAAGGCTATTAGTTAAAGATATTACATTTTTAATAACTGATGTAATTTCATTTTTTGGCACTTTTAAAACGAAGGAAACTTGATCTGTAAATGTTTTATTAATAATTTCATAATTACTTAAACGATTTTCTAAAAGATTCATAAAACTATAGTCAAAACTAATAACTAAATGGTCATACTCAATAATGGGAACAATCTCTAATAATTTAAGGGCTTCACTAGCTGATTTAGAGTAAGCTCTAACAAGACCACCTGCTCCAAGTTTGACACCACCAAAATAACGAACAATTACACAAACGAAATTAGTAATATCGTTTTTTCTAAAAACATCTAAAGCGGGAAGTCCGGCAGTTCCACTGGGTTCACCATCATCATTAGCTACTCCATATTCCCCAGTCTTTCCAATTGTCATCGCCACAACATGGTGAGTAGCATCAGGATGAAGTACTTTGACATATTGAACATAGTCTTTCGCATCATTTACATCATCGACATGTTTAAGATAAGTAGTAAAGGTGCTTTTTGTTATTTCAATAGTATTAATGATTTCACCTTTTATTGTATTCATAACGCACCTCCATTATCTATAGTATAGCAAAAATTGAAAAAAAATTAAAGTGATGTGTTATAATAAATTTCAAGAATAAGAGGTAATAAAACAATGAATTTAGAAATAATTACAATTAATGATGAAAGTTTAAAACTATTTTATCAAGGAATATACAAACATAAAGAAGAATTAAACACCATTATTTGGTACTTTGATAGTGATAAAGACTATCGAGAGTTTTTTGAAAAAAATCAATCATATGTTATATCTTTTTTAGGAATACCCCTTGAAAAGTTGCTCGTAGAATGCCTAAAACAAAATAGTCTCCATATTAGTTTTGCTGAATCATGTACTGGGGGAATGCTTGTTAGTACCTTAGTTAATGCAAGTGGGGCCTCAAATGTTTTAAATGAAAGTTATGTAACATATAGCATAGATGCAAAAACAAGAGTATTAGGCGTCAAAAAAGAAACAATCGATAAATACACTGTTTACTCACCACAAACCGCAAAAGAAATGGTAGAAGGCTTATACATTAAAACCAAAGCTGAAGTGTGTGTATCAGTAACTGGTAGAGCTGGTGGTGGTGCGAGTGACCCTCTTGATGGGTTATTTGACTATGCAATTCTTACAAATATTGGCGGAAAAAACCATTTACACATTGATAGACAAGAGTTTAAAGGAACCCGTAATGATGTTAGAAAAATGCAAACAACCTATATTTTATGGCAAGTTTTAAGGATAATTAATATGCCTAATTAATTGATAAAAACGGGAGATTATGGTATAATATTTAAGCGTAAAAATTTATATATATGGTCGTTTTGTACCATATATTGATGAACTGGAGGAAAATGATGGAAAACAATTACATTAATGATGCATTACTTGCGAAAATTTCAAAAGAACAAAATGTAAAGATTACGCAAATTAATGCAGTGCTACAACTAATTGAACAAGGTGCAACAGTACCTTTTATCGCTCGTTATCGTAAAGAAGTAACTGGCAATCTTGATGAAGAACAAATTAGAGCAATTTATCAAGAATGGGAATATGGTCAAAAGTTAGCGGCTCGTAAAGAAGACGTAATGAGACTAATTGAAGAAAAAGGTAAATTAACAGATGAAATTAAGCAAGCAATTATCGTTGCAAGCAAATTATCTGAAATTGAAGATATATATCGTCCATTTAAGGAAAAGAAAAAGACTCGTGCAACTGATGCTAAGAAAAAAGGCTTAGAACCTCTTGCTGAATACTTATTAAGTTATCCAACTGAAGGTAGTGTTGAAGAAGAAGCTAGTAAGTATGTAACAAACTTAGAAGGCAAAACTGATGAAGAAATTGAAGCCATGAAAAAAGAAGGCGTTATTGTTAAAGATGTTCAAGATGCTATTCAAGGAGCTAAAGATATCATTGCTGAAATCGTATCTGATGAACCACGTTATCGTACATGGATTAAAAACAATTACATCAATTTCGCAAAAATGAAATCAGAAGTTAAAGATGAAACACTAGATGAAAAGAAAGTATACGAAATGTACTATGATTATGAAGAACCAATCAAAACAATTAAATTACACCGTATTCTTGCTTTAAATCGTGCAGAATCTGAAAAAGTAATTAAAGTATCAATCGTTGAAAATCGTGATTTTATTATAATGTACATCTTAAAAGATAAAATTGGTGATGACAATATGAAATCACTTACTGCAGATTTAGTTAAAGAAGCATGTGAAGATGGTTATGATCGTTTAATTAAACCTGCTGTTGTTCGTGAAATTAGAGCCGAATTAAAAGATAAAGCTGAAGATCAAGCTATTCATATCTTTGGTGAAAACTTAAGAAATTATCTATTACAAGCTCCAATGAAAGGAAAAATTGTATTAGGTGTTGACCCTGCTTATCGTACTGGTTGTAAACTTTGTGTAGTTGACGCTACAGGTAAAGTTCTTGAAAAGAGCGTTATGTATCCTCACCAAAAACAAAAAGGTGAAGTAGTTCCTCCAGGAAGATATGAAAATGCAATTAACATTTTCTTAGATTTAGTTGAAAGACATAATGTTGAAGTAGTAGCAATCGGTAATGGTACTGCTAGCCGTGAAACTGAAAGTTTTGTTGCTGAACAATTAAAGAAAGTTTCTCGTCCTGTTAAATATATTATCGTTAATGAAGCAGGTGCATCAGTCTATTCTGCATCAGATCTTGCTCGTGATGAATTCCCTGATTATTCAGTAGAAGAACGTTCAGCAGTTTCTATCGCACGCCGCTTGCAAGATCCACTTTCTGAACTTGTTAAAATTGAACCTAAAGCAATTGGTGTTGGTCAATATCAACATGACGTAACGCAAAGTAAATTAACTGACTCACTTGATTTCGTAGTTGAAACTGCAGTTAACCAAGTTGGTGTTAATATTAATACAGCATCAGTATCATTACTTCAATATGTCGCAGGCTTAAATGCTGGTGCCGCAAAGAAAATTGTTGCGCATCGTGACGCTAATGGCCGTTTCGTAACAAGAGAAGACATCAAAGTAAAAGGTGTAGGACCTAAAGCTTTAGAACAAGCAATTGGTTTCTTACGTATTGTTGATGGCACTGAACCTCTTGATATGACAGCAATCCACCCAGAAAGTTATGAAATTGCACGTACAATTTTAAATAAATTAGGCTTTACTTCTGCTGATTTAGGTAAACAAGAATTGGTTGATAAAGTAAAAGCTTTAACTGATGAAGAAAAGAAACAATTAGTTGAAGAACTAAATGTTGGTGAATATACTTTAAATGATATCCTTGATGCTTTCGTTTCTCCACTTCGTGACCCTCGTGATGAAATTGAAGCTCCAGTATTAAGAAGTGATGTTTTACACTTAGAAGACTTAAAACCTGGTATGGAATTACAAGGTACTGTTCGTAACGTTGTTGACTTTGGTGCGTTTGTTGACTGTGGTGTTAAAGATGATGGACTTGTTCATATTTCTAAGATGTCTAAAGGTTATATCAAACACCCATTAGATGCAGTAAGTGTTGGTCAAATCGTTAAAGTTTGGGTTTTAGATGTTGATCTAAAGAAGAGTAGATTACAACTTACTATGATTGATCCAAATGAAAAAGCAAAAGAACCAGAAAAGAAAGCTAAGAAACAAAATAAAAAAGTAGAAGAAAAATAGGAGGAATCTATGGTATTTGAAAAAGTTGCGGCTATAATCGCGAAAGAACTTGATAAAGATGTATCAAACATTAAAATGGAAACAAGATTAGTTGAAGATCTTGGTGCTGATTCACTAGATGCAGTTGAAATTATGTTTTCTTTAGAAGAAGAATTCGGAATGGAAATTGATGATGATTCTGCTCAAGCAATTAAAACTGTTGGCGATTTAGTAAAATACATCGAAAGTCATAAATAACAACATAGGTACTGTATTTGCAGTACCTTTTTATAAAGTAAAATATTTGACTTTAAAATAAAATTGTTTTATAATAAAACTAAAGAGGTGATAATATGGAAAATATAGAAGAAGTAAAAAAGAAGGCAACAACTAAAAAAGCAGCTCCTAAGAAAGCTGCTGTCAAAACAAAGATTGACCCTAAGACTGGTACTTTAAAAGTAGTTGAAAAGAAAACAACTCCTAAAAAAGAAACTACAACTAAAACTAAAAAAGCAACTTCTAAGAAGACAACTACTAAAAAATCAACCAAAAAAGAAGAAACTAAAAAAACTACATCCGTTAAGGAACCAGTGACAATTAAAAAATCACCTGCTCGTATTATAAAGACTTCAGAACCAACTGTAAAACCAGTAGAAGATACCCCTGTTAAAGTTAGTGTTGAACCAGTTATAAGTAATGATGTGGTTGATACTGAAAATAATGTTGAAACTATACAAACCCCAGAAGAAGTAACACCAATCATAACTGAACTAGATACGACAAAAACTATAGAAACAGTTAAAAAAAGAGGACGTAAACCTTCTGAAAATCCTCTTCCTAAGGTTAGTTCAAAATCACTAACAATTGAACCACCAAAACGTGAACCAAAAAACGACACAAAAAAGGAAAAAGAAAAAGCATTAGAACCTGAAGTAATTCAAAGACCAACTCCTAAAAAGACAAAAGTACTAACAAAAGAAGAAAAAGTCTTATATAAGAAGTTACTTGAATCTTTTAATTATGTAGCTAATTTAACTAATGTAGTAGAAGAAAAAACAATGGATACCAAACTTATCCAAGATTTAACAATAGGAGAACTACATGTAATTGAAATGGTTGATCAAAATAATAATAAGCCAATGTCACTAATTGCGAAAAAACTAAAAGTAACAGTTGGGTCTCTTACAATTTGTATTAATCGTCTAGTTCAAAAAGGATATTTATTAAGAATTAGACATGAAATGGATCACCGCATTATTCTAGTTAGTACAACCCAAAAAGCTAAAAAAGTACTAAAAGAACATGATAAATTCCATGAGAACATTATTGGCTTAGCCTTAGAAAAAGGTATAACCCTTCAACAAGCAACTAAAGTAATGAGTCAATTTGCGATGGTACTTGAATATTATTATGACCCTAAATCAATAAAAGATATTACAGAAACCCCTAAAAAGAAAGGAAGTAAAGAATAATGAGAAACGAACTCATTAAAAATCGGCACAAATTATTTGAAATGTTAGAAGATAACAGTTTTGTACTTGTTCATTCAGGTTATTCAAAATTTAAATCAGCTGATTCAGTTTATGATTTTTTTGTTAATAATAACTTTTATTATCTAACAGGTATTGATCAAGCTGATGTAAAACTTGTAATTGGCAAATTTAATAATCAATATTTAGAATGGTTATTTATTGAAGAAGTTGATGAATTAAAAGCTAAATGGTTAGGAGCAACTCTTACATTTTCAGAAGCATCAAATATTTCAGGAATTGAAATTCAAAGCATTTATCCATTAGATTTATTTAAATCAAAAGTTGATGCGCTATATCAATCTAATCGTTACGGCCTAAATGAAGCTAAAACCATTTATCTTGATTTAGAACAACGTGATATTCCTCAATATAATACTTTTGCTTTAGCATATGCCAAAGATTTAAGAGACAGATTTCCAAGCATTGTGATTAAGAATTGTTATAATATGATAGTTGAACTAAGAATGTGCAAAAACGATCAAGAAGTAGAATTAATTAAACAAAGTATTAATACAACAAAGAATGCTATTTATAATGTTATGGAACACCATAAAGAATTAACAAATGAATCTATTGCGAATGCATACCATGATTTTGTAATTATTAAAGAAGGAAAAACATTATCTTTCAATGATATTATTGCCTCAGGACATAATGCTACTGTTTTACACTACGATGATAATAATAGTGACATTCCTGAAAATTCATTACTACTTATGGATCTTGGCTGTTATACAAAACATTATTCAAGTGATATAACTAGAACTTTCCCAGTATCTGGTAAATTTACAGAAAGACAAAAAGAAGTATATGAAGTAGTATTAAATACTAATAAAAAATGTATTGAGTATGCTACTGATGGAATGAGCTGGAAAGAATTAAATGATTATGCTAAAAAATTACTAGCTGATGGCTGTAAAAAATTAGGTATTATCAAAGAAGATAGTGAATTAATCAAATACTATTTTCATTCAATCGGTCACTCTCTAGGGCTTGATGTTCATGATCCTTCTCATGCTAATGAAGGACTAAAAGAAGGAATGGTAATAACAATTGAGCCAGGACTATACATCCCAGAAGAAAACATTGGTATTAGAATTGAAGATAACATTTTAATAACAAAAGGCAAAGCAATTCTTTTATCTAAAGATATTATTAAAGAAGTAAAAGATTTAGAAGAATTTCTTAAATAAATAATTAACTAGCCTATTTAGTTTTACTAAGTAGGCTAGTTTGTATATTATAATTAAATAAACATAAAATATAAAAGGTGAAAATATGAAAAAAATAGTGAACAAAGAAATGGTTAAATACATTAATGAAGTAAATCCAAGTATGCTTGCGGCATCAATTACATTTTACTTACTATTCATAATCATTCCAGTAATTAGTCTACTTAGTAATATTTTGAATTTATTAAATTTAGATATTCCTATATTAAGTGAATATCAAGTAACCAAACAACAAAATGTTGCATCAGTTATCATTCTTGCAATTTCCATTATTTGGGTTGCTTCCCGTTTCATTAATGCTTTAACAGTTACCTCAGATGTAATATATCAAGATGTAAAGAAAAGATCAGCCTTATCAAGAAGAATTTTAAGTGTTTTATTAATGATGGGACTAGTAGTTCTTATGATTATTCAAATTATAGTTGTATTATTCTTTTTAAACTTCTTCAAAAATATTTTACAA
>UQAI01000044.1 GCA_900538885.1 uncultured Mollicutes bacterium | reverse complement strand
CCCCCAGTAAATGGAAAGGTTATTTTTCAAAAACCCCCATTTTATTTAAAGCACCTTTAAATTTTACATTTTCTTTTTTCTTATCAACAGCCAAAAAATTAAATAATAACCACTTAAAATTATAATAAGTACTATTGTTAATATAACCACTCCCCATAATCTTGAAGTAATACCAAGAATATTCATAATCCAATATTCATCAAAAATAGGGTATGGATACCATTCAATTTGGTAAGCATATTTTCCCGTTAATTTTACAACTGTATAATAAGAAACGGCATAAAGTAGTATATCAATAATATGTCGTTTTTTGAATGTACTTAGAGGAGCAACTTTAATATAAGCAAAAAGAACTAGACAGAAACAAACATAATGTGAAAGAATATTAGTGCCAAGATTATGAATTGATGAATTATTATTACCATACCAGCCAAAAGTAGGATTGCCACTTAAAAGTTCGAAAATTGTATATAATATCATGGTTAAAATATAGTTAGTCATAATAAATGCCATCACTGACTGATTTCTTGTAAAGCACTTCAAATATTTATTGTTAGTCCATTCACCTATAACTAGAAGAATTAACCAAACTCCCGAAAATATCATTGTATGATAAGTAAAGAAACTAAAATCTGCCCACATCGAAATAACATTAGTACCAATGTATTTTGCAATATTAGGATGTTGTTTATAGAAATAATCGTGAGGGGTAAAACTTGCAATATGTGTAATTACTAATGTTAATAGAATAATACCTGAAAATAAATAGTTATATTTTTTTCATTACTTATCCTTTTTTAAAACTTTCTTTATTACCCAAAATTGAAATTTTTTTGGCATTTTACTTAATAAACGTAAATAAAAATTAGCATTAATTTTATATGCAAATTTAGGATTTTTCTTTTCTAGTATTTTTTGAACTTTACATGCAAGTTTACTTGGTTCTATATTTTTAGTTTCTACTTTATTAACAATTTCTTTAAATTTTTTAGCGTTATAACTATACAGTTTAGTTTTATTACAAAATTCTTCTAAACTCTTTATTGATGAACCTAACATAGCAGTTTTTACGGCTCCTGCTCTTACTACTGATACTTTAATATCTAGCAGTTGTAATTCCATCCGTAAAGAGTAACAATATTTATCTAATGTTGACTTTGTTATGGCATAGATTCCTGTAAATGGAAGGGGATCAAGAGGAGCTAATTCACTAGTTGTAGTAATAATTCTACCTCCCTTTTTAAGTAATGGTATAAAGGTTTTGTTAATTAAATATACTCCAAAGAAATTAACCTTAAAAATTTTGTCAAGGTCTTGATATGAAATTTCAACAAGTGAATCCATTAAATACATTCCCGCAAAATGAATAATTGCATCAATTTCATTAGTTATGTTTAAAACTTGATTATATGCATTTTTAATGTTTTCTTCATTTGTAACATCACACACTATTAAGGATAAATTATTATGCTTAATTTCTTCATTCACACATTTATCTAAACCAATTACATAGTACCCATTTTCTAATAACTTTAAAGTTGTTGCCTTCCCCATTCCTCCAAGTGCCCCTGTTACTATCACATATTTCATATGTCAATATACCTCAGTATGTTTAATTTTCATCATCTTCAGAATCTGCTTCAGCGTATTTTGTTTGAATTAAAAAAGTTTCATATTCTTCCTTAGTCATTTTTGTTTTCTTTTGCTTTTTAAGAATTTCATCTGTAACTTTTTTCTTTGCTTCAAACACGTTTCTTTCATCTTGAATTATATCAAAATTTTTGACTAATCTTTCAATATTTTTATGTTTTATGTTTTTTATTATGGTATGAATTTTAGAACTATCTACATTTGAATTATTTGTGGCAATTAAAATTTTGATAATAACCTCTACTATCGGAATTAGAGTACTTAATTCATCTATTCCCTCATCAACACAATAAACTAACATTTTTTTAACTTGAATAGATTGTTTTAAGATTTTGTGTATTTCCTTTTTTGTAAAATCATTATTTTCTAAAATTGTTGACACAACGACATCTAATTTGTTAATTTTAATTTTAGTTCTTTCTAACTTGTTTTTACGTTTTTTTAGTAAAATAGCGATTGCAATTGCAATTAAAGATAGCACTATTAGATATGGTAAACTTACTTTTGCGATTTCCTTAATATTAAAGTTTGTAACTTCAAATTGAATTTCAGTTAAGCCATCGCCAACTTCTACCAATAATTTATATTTTCCCTTAGGAATTTGGTGAATTACTATCTCTTTTTTATCCATCTCATAATCAGTAAACTCTTTGCCATCAGCATTCAAAGTGATTTTTGGATTTAGATTATATATTTCATGAGTATCGCCCAATATTTTAAATGATTGAGTACTTCCAGGTTTTATAAACTTATTATAAGTTATTGTATATACAGGTTCTATAACTACAATTTTAATTTCTGCTTTAATAAATGTTTCTTCATATTTTGAAATATTTGTCATAACTGTTAATGTTACTTCACCAACATAATTGGGTTCCAATACTATTTTTTCATTTCCGTTAATGGCTATCTTGCATATTGATGAATTAGAAACACTCCAAAAATACTTATAATTTTGATTAATAACGCCATCCAATAATGCCTCAATTTCAAATTTTCCTTGTTTTAAATCAACATAGATTGTTTCATCTGTATTTATACTTATTGTTCTTTCCTCATTTATAATGCTTGAAATTATTATTTTTTGTACTGTCTCAATTAATATACTGTTTTCACTATCATTTATAACGAGTTTTAGAATATTACTACCATCATTAAACTTTTGAGTGAACGATTTAATATTATCGTATATTAACTCATCGTTCAAATACCATGTGTATGTAGTTTTCTTTGAAAAATCAAAATCACTAGCATTAAAACTAACATAAATATCGTCAAATTTTGTCAAGGTAGTTGAATTATCGTTTTTTTCATATACAATGTAAACATTAGGTATATCAGTTATAACCCTTAAATTGATTACTGCTGTATAAAATACATTTTCTTCAGTAGCGTATGCAAAAAGTTGAGTTACTCCATCCTTTAAACATTCTATTTCTACACCGGTATCGCTAGTGTTTTTTACCGAAGCAATTGTATTATCTAAAATAATAAATTGAAAATGTATGTTTCTATATTCTTCAGGAATTGTTAATTTAGTAGTTTGCTTACTTGCTAGAATAGACAAATTAGCACCTTCATTAAAGTTAAACTGTTTTATCTCTTTTTCAGTACGTTTAACTATCTCAACATCTAGTTCAATAATTTGATCATTAATATTAAAATAAACTGTATCAATACCAACTTTAAACCCTGTAATATCGTAACTAGCATATTCTGTTGGACTATTAGTAACAGTAACATTGTTAGTTTTTTGAAAAATATTTACTTTCAAATCACTAATTATTTGTGTAAAATCTGGGTCTAATAGGCCAATCATAACGGTTTTAGTCTCGCCTTGATATAGTCTTATTTTATCAACATTAAGAGTGTAACGATAACCTAAAGCAGGAGTAAAGATAATCGCGATATTTTTAACTAATGTAACTCCATTATCCATATGTGCATTAATTGTAATGTTGGTTTTCAAAGTTGTTGATATTGGAATCTCACTATGAAAGATAACTTTTATCCTGTTATCTTCAGTCATAGAAACATCTATTAACCCATTTGTATTTATTTCAAACTCGGTATTTTGATTAAAATCATTAATGTTAGTAATTTCAATATACTCTTCTATACTATCAATAATATCAAAGCGATATATTTCATCTAGAATAATATCTGTAGGATAAACTCGGTCAAATACATTATCAGGTTTTAGTAAAAGCTCTACAAAAACATCAGCATCAGTATAATTAGATAATCCTGACAAAGCTAATAATTTATCACCTATTACTATACTTGTCTCGGATTGAACCTTTTCGATTACATATGGATGTCCATTTATGTAAGGAAATATTCGAATCTCATAATTAGGTTCATATGCAATTACAATATCTTCAATATATGGTTCCAACCAAGTAGGCACACTAACTGTAATAGGTACATATGACTCATATATATTATCAATTGGAAATTCATTACCACCATACTTTACTTCAACTAACTCTGTGCTGTATAATACAACACTATAACTATACGATGCAATTTCTACCTCTTGATCTAAACTAGTTACCATATAATACTCAATCGTGAATGATGTAATTCCACTTAGAATATTGAATGACAAATAATCATTAGATACTGAAATGTCTTTATCTGTTAAAATCTTATACATTATTTTATTGGTTGAGATATCATTATAATTTGTAATTTCTTCTGGTAAAATGACTTTCATAGTTCCTACTACATTCGTTAAAACGCCAATAGTTTCACCTTCATTGTATCTTGCATATTTCGCTCCACTATGAATTCCCGATCCTAACAGTATGTTGATATAATTCGGAATTTCAATTAATTTTGTATCAGAAATACAAATAAAAATTTTTAAGTCTTCTATTGTTGTTGTTGGATCACCATATGCATGTGTTGATTTGACACTAATTTTTAAGCAAGTTGTTCCAACTTGTAACCCTTCTACACTAAATTCTAGTTTAGGAAAACTAGGATTTATTTTCTCGTTTTCTAATCGAGTAGGTAGCGTAGCATCTATAATTGTTTTATTAACACCATCAATCTTTACTTCAGAATACTCAATACTATCTTTAATGTACTTAACATTTGCAATGTCTTTATTCTCCATTTCAAATATTAATTCTTGACTAGGATATTCTGCATACCAGTTAATCGTAAAAAAATCAAGCGTAAATGTTTTTGACTCAGCAAGATTTAGATTAATAACTCTTGTAGAAGCATAATTAGTTCCAGTTTCGTCAAGATTTTCAAAAATATCAAATTTTGTGGTTGGGGCTGATAATCCTGATGAACTACCAGGATTTGTAGTATTTTCATCAAATTTTGGAACATTATATTCTTTAGCTTCTACAACAAAACCAGCCGACAAAAATAATAACAACGTGACAATAATAAATTTTAGTTTCATTTACTATCACCATCATTTCCAATAAGTTGTACATCCAATTTATTATATGGAATTTCAATATTATTATTTCTAAATTCTTCAACGATTATTTCACGAATCTCATTAAGTGCCGTATAATAATCATCTGTTTTAACCCAAAATTTTAGTTGAAAGTCAAGAGAACTATCCGAAAAATCTTTTAATATAACTAATGCTTTTGGTACATCAAGCACTAATTTATGACCATCTAAAATTTCATAAAGTACCTTCTTAACTAATTTTATGTCTGATTCATATGATACACCAATTACTAAATCAACTCTTCTTGTTGGATTTGCGGTATAATTAGTCAAAGTACCATTAATTATTGAGCTATTTGGCAACACTATTTTTTTATTGTCAAAAGTATATATTTCTGTTGTTAATATTTTTATACTCTTAACAATCCCTTCTATACCATCTACAGCGATATGGTCACCTTTTTTAAAAGGCTTTGTGATTATTATGACAATCCCATTAGCAATATTAGCAAGAGAGTCTTTTAGTGCCATACCTACTGCTATTGCAACAGATGAAAAAGCAACTAAAAATGAATTACCCGAAAGGCCAAGCATTGATACTATCGCTAAAGCCAGTAGAATCCATAATACAACCTTTAACAATCCCACTATAAATCCACCTATTGCATTGTCTATTTTTGTAGCATACACAATTTTCAATAACAATTTGCATAGCAACTTAATGCACAAATAACCAATAATAAAAATCATAATTGAAGCCAAAATATTTAGCCCATAATTAGCAAAGAAATTTCCTATTTTTTCTAATAATTCTTTAAAACTTTCCATTTTTTTCCTCCCGTTTTGTAGTAAATAAATTTTGTTTTGATCATTTAACTTTAACTAGTGTTTAGATAATCAATTTAGTGCATCTGATAATTATAAGGAATCTAAATATTTTTCATTACTTTTTTTAATTTTTCATACTTCATAACCTTTATTAAGTTTATGCATTATTTCATATAAGCTATCTTAGTTGTGAATCTTTGCATAGTGTTTTCTACTGCATACCAACATAATGTATCAAAATATAGTTGTATCACAAATATTAGATGAGTTCATTATGTATAAATGGAAAAACATTACTTTTCCACATTTCTCGAATAATCTATATTGGCCTGACGTGCTTGACTACATAAATATCTAGTTTTTAAATTATATAATTTGCCATCTTTAACAAAGTGGGTACCACACTGTTAAATGTAAAATTGGTATTTTTTCTTATACATTGTTCTCTAATACTTAATACCCAATCATAGTCAAGAATTTTTGCATTAATATCTGATTCTCCACCTACTGTTACTTGTTCAATGCCATCTAAATATTTTTCAATGTTAATCTTTTCAATTAATGATTGTGCTACTATTTGTTTGTGCTTAATTGGGAGTCCTTTAAAGATTGAAAGTTTTTTATCGGCATTTTCTTAATTTTCAATTGTAGAGCAGACTATTACATTGTCGTAGCCATCACCCCAGTCACTAGGAATGCAATTAATAAAGCGTTCAATACGTTTGGTTAAAAATAAAAGCATCGAATCTTGACGTTCTTTAATCATTTTCCAAATATCATCGCGCCATACATCTGCTTCTTCAATTAAAAAATCAGTTGAAAAGCAAGTATAAATTAGACCAGTTTTCATTTTGTATGTGCCATTTTTTAGTTTTTCAATTGGCTTACTAAAATCTTTAGTTTTAACTATTTCACCAGTATTAACTTTTCTTTTAGCATCACCCTTATGAATATAACAATGTAAACCAACTAGTACTACATTTTTTACATCCACGCCACGAATTCCACATGTCCATATTTCTACCTTCTTACTTAATTTATTCACTTCATTGTTTTTTAAAAAATACTTTTTAACATTTCATAAAATCTATCACGTTTATTATAACATAGACTTGACAAATAACAAAACATAGTGCATACTTTTTGAAATAACACATACAAAATAGAGATTTGCTTAATCACAAATCTCCTTTGGTTATATATTTAAATAACTTGTTTTTCTTTCTTTACTGCTATAATTTTCTCGGTGAACTTCAAAATTAAAATGGAAAGAACTGCGGTTAAGGCTTCAGCAATAGGAAAAGCCCACCATACAAGATTTACCACATTACTTTGACGAACAAAAATTAAAGAAACTGGGACTAAAAAGATTATTAGTCTTAAAGTTGAAATTAACAAGGGTGATAATGCCTTTCGATATGCTTGTAAAATACCTTGAATAGCTAATGAAATTCCCATAAAGACATAACCAATTGACGCAATTCTAAGTGATGTTTCACATAAAGTTATAATTTGACCTTTATTTTCACCAGTTGTAGTTAAACCAAAGAGTTTTGAAATAGGACCAGCTAACACTTCAAAAATAATTGTTATTATTCCAGCCACAATTACTGTATCGATGATTCCCCATTTAATACATTCTTTAATTCTATCCTTATTATTCAAACCAATGTTAAATGCTAAAAGGGAAATCAAGGTATTAGACAACCCGAAACATGAAAATAGTGCTATTTGTTGAATTTTATAATAGATTCCATATGTACCATTAATTAATTCAGCATCTTGACTTAAGTTAAATATTTTTATCATAATAAACATATTAATTGATAATAGCCCTTGCATTAACATTGCGGCCCAACCAACTTTATAGATACTACCAATAATTTTAATATTTGGTATAATATCTTTAATTTTATGTTTAACATCCTTATTCGCTGTATAATGAAATATTATAGCCACAATTAATGAAACAATTTGACCTATTATTGTAGCGTAAGCTGCTCCCGCAACTCCCATTTTTAATGGATAGATAAAAACGTAGTCTAAAATGATATTTGTTAAAGCTCCTAATATTTGAGCAATTGTTGAATGCATTGTTTTACCAGTTGCTTGTAAAAATCTTTCAAATACATTAAATCCTATCGCACCAAATGATAATATGGTAACAATTTTTAAGTATTCAGCCCCTAACTCAATGATTTTATTATCTGATGTTTGGATAGATAAAAACCAATGTGATCCAAAAATTCCAAATAGTAAAAATACCAAGTATATTACAATACCTAAAAATATACCATTACCTAAAGTTAAACCTATCTTGTTGTTATCTTTTTCACCTAATGCCCTAGATAATAAAGCATTTATACCTATACCAGTTCCCACTCCAACAGCTATCATAAATATTTGAATAGGAAATACATAAGTTAAAGCTAAATTGGCTTTAATTCCTTCTTCCCCCATATTAATAACAAATATTGTATCAACAACATTATATAATGCTTGTAATACCATTGAAAAGACCATAGGAAGTCCCATTGTCCATATTAGTTTTTTAATTGGCTGTACGGCCATTTTGTTTTCGTTCATACCAAAAAATCCTCCTTAAACGAAAGTCTGATTGGACTTACGTTATCAAGAGGATAACTACTCATCAGTCTTAGTTATTTTACCCTTTTTTCACATTTTTTTCAAGCAAATAACTTTAAATTTTGAACTATCAAAATTTTTATACGTAGGAAGTATTTTTAATTATAATTGATTAATGTAATTAAAACAATTCAACTTTTCCTAAAAGAAAATCAATAAGATTGCAATGAAGAATACCCATATCATCATAAAATTGATGTGGTATATCCATTCTTATGATTACCTTTTTAAAGAAATCTTTAGTTAGCATTAATGAGGATAGTTCTGTAGTTTCCTTATTATCATTATCCATTCTAAATGCCGATTGAATATATAATTTTCTATCACAATCATTTACAACAAAATCAATTTCTTTTTGTATCGTCGAACCATTGGTTCTATCATACACTACGCCAACATCAACCGAGTAACCTCTACATAAAAGATCATTATAAATAATATTTTCCATTATGTGTCCTGGGTCAAATTGCCTAAAATTCAATCTAATATTACGCAGCCCGGTATCTACATAATAATATTTATTAGGATAATTAAAATAACTCTTGCCTTTAATATCAAATCTTCTAGCACTATTTATCAAAAATGATTCGGTAATATGTTCAATATACTTAGATACTAATGCAGGATTTATCTTTTCATTTTTCATACTTGCAATTGAATTTGCTATATTTGTAGGATTAGTTAATGAGCCTATTTGAGATGCAAGAAAATCTAAAATATCATTTAAGATATCTTCACGTTCAATATTATATATTTCAACAATGTCTTTTATATATAGTTCATTATAAAGAGATGACAAATACATTTTTTTATCTCTCTCATCTTTTAATGTTAAAAGTCGTGGAAGACCACCATATAGCATATATTCATCTAAGGCCTTTCTTTCATCAACACCAACAAAAGAATAATACTCTTCAAAAGAAAAAGGATAAATATGAATTTGAGTAGCTCTACCCCTAAATTCAGTTGCTATATCTTTAGATAGTGTATGAGAATTACTGTCTATCACATAAACATCTAGATTTTTATAACCTTTAAGTTCATTAAGCATATCATAGATAGTAACTTCTATATTATCATTTTCAGCGTCAATGATCTTTTTGGTAAATTGCACTTCATCAATAAACAAATAATACTGCTTATCTTTATTTTTAAGAACTATCGATTCTACATATTCACATAAAGTTATAGGATTGCGGTATTTATAGTTTCTACGTTGATCAAGTTCAATTTTTATAATTTCATCTTCTTTAACTTTTTTTTGTTCTATAAGATATTCATAGAATAAATTAAAAAGTAGAACTGATTTACCACATCTTCTAATACCAGTAATTACCTTTATTTCGCCATTCCACATATTATGAATTATACGATTTAAATAAAAATCTCTTTTTATCATTGTTTCACCTCGAACTTAGTTCATTTTTGTTTTAACTTCAAGATAAGTATATCATTAATTTGTAAATAAGTAAAACATATTACAAGCATTATATCTATAACTTTCAACATTTTTGTTTCAAGTTCGATGTCAACATTTAATTTTTTATAGTTTGTGTTTGAAATAATTATTTGGACCACCATAGTAATAACAATAATCTTTTGGTCTATTTACTACCATATCTAGCATCGAAATTAATCCAACAATTTGAGGATTTGGTAATACCTTATATAACTCCATTGTTGTATCATTGATCAAAACATTTAAACTAGCAACGATATTAAACTCTTTCATCTTTTGCAAAACTGATTTTGCTTCATCATAAGTCATATTCAAATTATCAATTAGTAACTGTTCAGTAAAGTTTTCACCATTTCTACTATATAATAATACTAAAGTATTATAAAATAGCTCATCACTTAAGTATTCACAAAACTTTCTTTGGCTATCTTTAGTTAAAAGCATTTTTGAATAATCTGACTTGTCATCTTTTGGTAAACACATAAATATTTTGTTGTCTTTTGCGAGTGATGTAATTGCGATTCCTTCTGGACCTATTATATTTGAACACATATCATCACTCTCAATAAGTTCATTGAATTCTTCTTGATTCTCAATTTCATCACCATGTGTCGCAATAGACATTTTAAAGACTAAGTCATACAATACATTCATTCTGTTTTTAAGTTCAAAACTTTGTATATACTTTGCAAGTTTTTTTTCAATATCAAAAATATTGTTCTCCTTCATATCAAACAAATAATCAGTTGTAACATTAAAATACGTTGCTATAGATGGAACTAATTCTAAATCAGGTGAACCACCATTTTCCCATTTTGATACTGCTTGAGTAGAAATTTGTAATGCCTTTGCAAGTTCTTCTTGAGTCACTTTATTTTTAATTCTTAATTCTTTTATTCTATTACCTATATTCATAAATACCTCCTTAATATTTTAGTGATTAGTCGTCACGACGTAAACTAATTACATGAACATTATAACTCAATTATTGTTTTAAAGCAATGGAGACAAAATTGATAATATCAACTACTGTTTGATACTATTAGTAATTATACACTATTATTTTAAACCATAGTAATTGAAAAATAATAGTTTCTCTATATAAATTTAAAAGTATAATAGAGCTAA
This sequence comes from uncultured Mollicutes bacterium, assembly GCA_900538885.1. Taxonomy (GTDB): domain Bacteria; phylum Bacillota_I; class Bacilli_A; order ML615J-28; family CAG-313; genus UMGS75. The sequence continues at coordinate 1,493 of UQAI01000044.1, read as the reverse complement.
TCGTTAAAAATTACAAGTCTAAATGTTCCACATTATTAAAAGTTAACTTCTTAAATTGAATACGAGTTAATGCTTTTATTTTTGTTTCTTTTGTATACTTAGGTTTTCTTCCCGTAATAAAAATGCCTCCAAAGTAAATAGTGAATAATTAATTTTTATTCACTGTCTACTTTAGAGACATCATATCATTTCTAGTAACTTCTTCTATAACTATCTACATTAGAGAGTCGTTATAACACTCAACTAAAAATTAGAAAATTCCTCTTTATAATTTTTATCTTATGATAACAACCAATCAAGTAAATTCAATGACTTGATACCATCATATGAATTAATATAATTTCTATCCATTGATAATATAATTTTTTCATAATTATCCGATATCATACGAAGTGGTCTTAATTCTCGTTCCCTGGCTTCTTGTGACTGCATACTTTTCGTTACTTGAATATATAGTTTTTCATTTGGCTTTTCAGCAACAAAGTCAACCTCTGTTTCTCCAACTTTACCAATATATACACGGTAATCTCTTCTAATCAATTCCAAAAATACAATGTTTTCTATAATATGTCCTCTATCAACATCACGATAACCCAGTAACATATTACGAAAACCCATATCGATGATATAATTTTTTTCTAGTGTTTTTAATAATTGTTTTCCTTTTACATCATATCTGTCGACTGGATAAAAGACAAATGCATGATGCAACATATCGATATATTTATTAACTGTTTTACCAGCAATGTTCTTACCCTTTTGATTATTCATCTCACCTCCATTAGACAAGATATTACCAATACTATTAGGTGAGGTAATACTACCGATATTCGAACAAAGAAATAGTACAATTTTTTTCAGCATAATTTGATCTATTTGATTACTACGCTGTAAAACATCTCTTAGTACAACTGTAGAATATATTCCTTCTAGCGCTTGATTACTTCTTGCCTCATTAAATTTGTATTCTCTTAAAATAGGCATTCCACCAAACTGCAAGTACTTTTGAAACTTTTCCTCCATTGTAATACTCATATCAAAATTATAAAAGTTCAAAAACTCTTTGAAAGATAATGGTAACATACGGATTTCCACATATCTTCCGGAAAGAAGCGTTGAAAATTCCGTAGATAATAAATATGCGTTAGAACCGGTAATATAAATATCAACATCAAAGTCAAGTCGAAAAGATTCAATTGCCTTCTCCCAATGTTCAACTACTTGTAACTCGTCAAATATTAAATAGGTTTTCCCTTCTTTTGGTATACGTTCACTAATATAATCATAAAAGTTGAGATAATTTGAAAGATCACGATAACGTAATGATTCTAAATTCATATGAATAATGTTTTCATCTAACACTCCGCTTTGTGAAAGGTATTGATGAAATAAATCTAATAACGACGACTTACCACATCTGCGGATTCCCGTAATTATTTTGATTATATAAATTTGTTGGGGGTCAGGATATACCTTTAAAGAAGTTGGGGGTA
>UQAI01000043.1 GCA_900538885.1 uncultured Mollicutes bacterium | reverse complement strand
ATAACTATATATATTCTATATTAATGTAACCATCTTTCTTATTTATAATATGACTACTATAATAATAAAAAGCCTCTACGGGCTTTTTATAATACAATTTTACTTCCAGCTTTTAACCATGATGAAGAATTAGATCTCAACAAGTCTTCAGCTGAACGATTAGTTTTTGATAGAATAGATTCAACAGTATCATCTTGTTTTACTATATACTTACTACTACGTGGTATTTTAATAATTTGATTACCAGTAAGATTTAATAATCCAAAGTCATTATATAAGCCAAGTGTTACTGGATCAATATCAAACTTTTTACCAATACTTTCAATTGTATCACCAGTTTTTGTGATATAATCTTCAAAATAATATTCAACACTTTCTTTTTTCATCTTTGGCACTAATAAGACTTGACCAGGATATATTACCGTAGATGTAAGCATATTGACGTCTGTTAATTCATTGACCGATGTTTTATATGCTTTTGCGATAGTATATAGGGTATCTCCTTTTTTTACGGTATATTCTTCATATTCTACTCTTAAACTATAATCTTGAAAATCCATATTTTCCCTCCTCACGTTTAATATATGAGAAAGATCCAATATGTGTGATTAAACTATCTGTAAAATATAGATATTATTTTCTAAATGAAAATGGAACTGCCCTAATTCTTTTCGGGTCCAATTCCTTATGCATTATATACATTATATTTGATATGGACAAAACATAAATATCTCCTGTGACTTTCTTAACCTCACAGAGTTTGAAAACTTTAATAATATTTTCATTACCAAACTTTAAAAGGAAGCTATTAGCAAAATATCATTTACCACAATACAGCAAAAGATCTTTAGTGTAAATTTCATTTTAATTCTTCCATTTTAAATGTTGTATATCCTTCATAATAATAACTGTGGTCTATGCCCTTCATATATACTTCTCGACTTTCAATTTCATCTGTCAAGGCATTTTTTAAGATATGCTTTATTTCGATATCTTTAATAGGACTTCTCTTTATTGCAAGTAGATAATCTTCCTTGTCAATCAAGCTCCAATTCACAACCATACCAAGTTCCTTCTTAAAAATCAAATCAAGCCATATTCTCGTTGCTCTGCCATTACCTTCACGAAAAGGGTGAGTAATATTCATTTCTACATATTTTTCTACTATTTCATCAAATGTTGATTGTGGCATTTTATCAATATTTTCAAGTGCACCTTTTAAATACATAACTGGTGCAAATCTGAAGTTACCATTCGAAATATTTACTTTTCTTATTTTTCCCGCAAAATCGTAAATTTCATCAAATAAATATTTGTGAATGTGCGAAAGAGTTTCAAATGTTCCAGTTGTTAATGTATCAAAATAACCTTTTTCAAACATTTCAAGAGCCTTTTTCTTGCTTATTTTTTCTTCCTCACGAGCAAGGTCAGTAGAATTTTCAATACCTAATTTATTCTCGAGCACCATCCAAAGCACCTCCATTTAATTGTAAAATTCAAATATGATTGTATAATATTTCCCCCATTTTGTCAATGATTTGTAGGAATTTATCATTTATGTGCTAGATTGTCTATATTAACACTTTGTTCAAAATTTTTTAGAAAAACAGCATTAGAAATTTGTTTCTAATGCTGTTATTTTGTTATTTACCTAAGTTTTCTACTTCTTTAACTAGCTTTTGAGTAAATTCATCAAGTGGCATGTTAACTGATTCAGTTGTACCAAAATGACGATAAGTAATTGAATTTGTTGATACTTCACTATCACCTAAAACTAGAGTGTATGGAACTTTCTTAGTTTGGCTTTCACGAATCTTATAATTTAGTTTTTCTTCACGGTCATCAATTGAAGCTCTAATATTTTGAGCTTTTAGAGCTGCTAGAACAACTTCTGCATATTCTTTGTGAGCAGCATTATTAACTGGAATAATTACAACTTGTTTAGGAGCAAGCCATAGTGGGAAAGCACCAGCATAGTGTTCAATTAGGATACCAATAAATCTTTCAATTGAACCAAATAGAGCTCTATGAAGCATGATTGGACGTAGTTTTTCACCGTTTTCCGCAACATATGTTAAGTCAAATCTTTCTGGTAAATTCATATCTAATTGAATAGTACCACATTGCCAAATACGATTCATTGAGTCTCTTAGTTTAAAGTCAAGTTTAGGACCATAGAAAGCACCATCACCAGGATTTAAGATATATTTAATACCTTTCTTTTCCATTGCACTTGCAAGAGCAGCTTCTGCTTTATTCCAAGTTTCAAGTTTACCAATGTATTTATTTTCTGGTCTAGTTGATAATTCAATGTGATATTTTAAACCAAAAACACTATATACTTGATCATATAAGTCAATTAAACGACCAATTTCTTCTTCAATTTGATCTTCTGTAATAAAGATATGAGCATCATCTTGAGTGAAGTTTCTTACTCTAAATAAACCATTAAGAGCTCCACTTGCTTCATGACGGTGTACTAAACCAAGTTCTCCAATTCTTAGTGGGAAGTCACGATAAGAATGGATTGAGTTTTTATAAACTAACATACCACCAGGGCAGTTCATTGGTTTAATCGCAAATTCTTTATCATCGATTGTTGAAGTATACATATTTTCTTTATAGTTATACCAGTGTCCAGAAATCTCCCATAATTCACGGTTTAACATAATAGGAGTTTGGACAAATAGATAGTTATTGTCAGTATGAATCTTATACCAGAAGTTTTCAAGATTACGGCGTAAAATCATACCATTAGGAAGCCAGAATGGAAAACCTGGCCCATATTCACTAAGCATGAATAATTCTAGTTCTTTACCTAATTTACGATGATCTCTTTTCTTTCTTTCTTCTAGAATATTAAGATGTTCTTTTAATTTTTCTTCTGTCATAAAGCATGTTCCGTAAACTCTTTGTAATTGAGCTTTACTAGAATCACCACGCCAATATGCACCACTAACGCTTAAAAGTTTAAAGTTCTTTAACCATTTAGTGCTAGATACATGAGGGCCACGACATAAATCACAGAAATGACCTTGTTCATAAATGCTAATTTCTTCTGTATCTGGTAATTCATTTATTAATTCTTGTTTATAAACATCATTTTTGAAAATTTCTAAAGCTTCACTTTTAGATACAACACGACGTTTAATTTCTTCACCACTAGCAACGATTGCTTGCATCTTCTTTTCTATTTTAGGTAAATCTTCTTCTGTAAGTTTAACATCACCTAAATCCATATCATAGTAGAAGCCTTCTTCAATTGCTGGTCCTACTCCAAACATCGCATTTGGATATAATTCTTTAATTGCATTAGCAAGCAAATGAGCACATGAATGATTTAATACATGTTCTAAACCTTCTGCGTTTGCTGTTAATAATTCTATTTTACCATCATGTTTTAAAGGACTTGCCATATCAACTAATTCATCATCTAGTTTTGCGATAACGCATTTTTTCACTAAGCTTGATGAAATTGATTGTGCAACCTCTGCTGGTGTTACTCCTTGATGAAATTCACGTACTGAACCATCAGGAAATGTTAATTTAATTTGTTCTTGACTCATAAATACCTCCGAAAAATAATAAAAGCCTTAGAAAAAACAAAAAGAATAGTTTTTGCTTTTCTAAGGACGATTTAAATACTAGGCTTTTGGTAGTTTTTAATCGCGGTACCACCTTAGTTCATGATTATATTAATCATGCTCTTTAATTTCTTTAACGCAGAAAGTACGTTCATAGATTTCTCTAGAAAGCTCATAGGGAGTAACATTTAGACTTAATTTAGTAGTTTTCACTATCCTACCTCACTAATTAATCAGTCTCTAAATATCGTATCCTAATCATTGCTTTTTGATACACTACTATTATACTCTTAATCTATTAAAAAGTCAAGAAAATCAAAACAAGAATATTGATATGATATTTCTGTTTCAATATAATCACAACACTTTCATCACTTAAATACTAATCATATTCTAATCATGAGATTAGTAGTAATAATTTAAAGTTTGTTCTTATATATAGTAAAGCCTTATGTTATAGGATTACCACCATATGTTTCATTATTAAATTTTACTTTCCTTAATTTTATTTAATTTATTTTCAATATACTCTCTAGTTACCTCTTGATACTCACCATTTACTTTAGGAAATGAGATTGATACAATTAGTTCAGCGGTATAGGCTCTTACAAATTTATTATGCATTTCATCAACATCACTAAGCGTAAGCTCAAGTATTGCACATCCAACTATGTGACCTTCTTCTTTTTGAATAATTACAACATAGGCATATTGAAATACCTCAGATTCATATGGATCGCTACCATCTCTTACATCTCGATTAATGGGTTGCCAACAAATCATATCCTCTGGCATGGTAAAATCATTTACTTCTTTTTCAAATTCATCTGAAATAAAAGGCACTTCAATACCACCATTATCACAAAATGCATCGTATTTATATTGCTCACCATTATCTTTTAGTATAATCTGTAGTCTACCAATACTTAATGCATAAGAAAAATACGGAGCATAATCTTTTATGATTTCGCTGTTTTCTTTTTCTACAATTTTTACTTCTTGTTCTTGAGGTTTTACTTCTTGATTTTGACTCATTTCACAAGACATCAATGTAATGCTCATTATAAGCATAAATAAAATAATTAATTTCTTTTTCATTTTAATTCTCCTTTCTTATAGCCTCATTATATCATTTATTAATATTTAGGTCTATTGTTTTGCGAAAAAAGCAAGAAAATCACTTTCCTTGCTATTTACTATCTGTAATTTTTATCTTTGAGTTCGACAAACTCCATTAAAGTGTTTATTCTTTCAAATACTCTTGAACCTTTGACTCTATCTACATCTTTACTACCACTTGATAAGTGATCAAGTAATAATTTAGGGTTTAAGTTTGAACTCATAAATGTTAGAGCGTTGTTGCACATCCTAGTTTGAAGGACAGCACCTAGCACTTCATCTCTAATAAAATCAGAATTTGATTCACCGCCAATGTCATCAAGCATTAAAACTTCAACATTTTTTAAAACTTCTAAATAGTCTTCAATAGTACCATTTGCGATAGAACTTTTAATTTGTCTAACAAGATCAGGGTAATATGCGAATACAACATGTGCGCCTAGTTCAACTAGTTTTTCAGCAAGCCAAGCTAGAATGTAACTTTTACCTGATCCATATGGACCATATATATATAGTCCTTTAGTTTTATTCCCATTTTTATAAGCATTATAAATATTGCTTACTTTTATTAAGAGTTCAGTTCTTTCTGCGCTATGATAAACATTGGTGAAATCATATTGACTAAATGATGTTGCGATGAGCTCTAATTGTTTTTGTTTTTCTCTTTTTTCGTCTAATTCTTTTTGGTAATTACATGGATAATAATCATAACCTATTTGTCCTGCTTTTATTTCTAGTACGGGAACTTGACCCAAAATACTTTGTTTGCAGTGTTCTAGGCCTTTACAATCTATACATTTTTCTCTTTTTAGTTTGTATGAATAAAATGTAAGTAAATTATCATCAATTGCTTTATTTGTTAGGTTATTAGTTTCGATGAATTCTTTTACTGATTTCATCTTTTTTATTTCATTTAAAATCTTTGTATTATTGTCCATCTTTATTACCTCGTTTTGAATTTAAATAATTCATCTAATTCTTCGATTGTTTTTTGATCATTTGCTTTTGGCTTTTCTGGTTTGTTTTCTTTATCTTCAACATTCTTTACATAATCATCATACCAGTCAGGAACAGCTTTAGTTGATTGTCGTTTTCTTGTTGTTTCTTTTGGAGTACGACCATTGATGTAATCCATAGCTTCACTTGTTGTCGTAATTTTCATTCTTTGCCATGTTTTAATGATTTTATCAAAATAATTATATGATGGTACTTCACCATTTTTATCTTGTAGCACATAAATAATTAAAACATTGAGAATTCCAAGACTAATGCCCGTTCTTTCCATTAAGGTATCAAACATTTCAATTTCACTACTTACAAGGCCTATTCCAAATAAATTTTTAACTACTTCAGTTGGAGCGGTTTGTTCAAGAACATTTATGAGTTTATCACTACTTGGAGTAGTATTTTTAACCACTATTTTAGTTTTGTTATCATGTTTGTCATAAATTCTTTTGCATGCTTTTTTGAAAGTTTCATAATCTATATTTTTATTTATTCCTGTACTTTCAATTACGGCATCTTTAATTTCTTCAGTTGTTAATTGATATAAGAAACTGTATCTATTAACAATATCATAAAATTCCTTACTATCTATTATGTCTTTATTAATTATATCTAAAGCTTCTACTAAAATTCGTAAAAGTTGATAATCAAAATGAGGATTCTTAACTCTTATTTGTTCACCATTTGGTTTAACTAATAAACAATTTAGTTCATCATTGTATGTGTAGTTTTGATTATTTGTAATATCAAATACTTCATCAAATGATGTAGTAATGTCTGTAAATTTGCTTATATCAAAACGATGCACTAAAAGTTCCAACATCAAGCGTTCGTATTCTTCTTTTCCTAATTGTTGAAGTAAAAATGTGCTAAGAGTTTCATTGTTAAAAAAATCATTAGGCATTAAGGCATGGTTAAGCTTATATATATAATTATTACCATCAGTTAAAACTTGGAGTAGCCCAACTGCTTCTAGTTTTTGTCTTTCTTTTACTACTTCATTTTCTGATGTCGTTTGTAATAGTTGAAATAACTTAAGATGACTAACAGGGATTGACTCAGTTTCACCCTTTTTAATAAAAGTACCAAGTGTCATATACATATTGATGCTTTTAGGGCCAACTAATGGCATGTAAAGATGTGTTAATATTTGTTGTTCTTCATCAGTTAAATGGTGGTCACGTAAAACTATAAAAGATGTGTTTTCTAGCTTTTTAGTATTCATTTTGAGTTCCACCCTTGCGTTTTAAGGTAAGGAAACGATCTAGCGTTTCATAAAAAGCTAAAGCTTTTTTCTTAGTACGGCCAAATGATGCAACATAATGAGTTGTAACTTTTAAATCAATTGCGGTTTCATAATATGATATAGTAAATAAACTAATAATAATCTCACCATTAGTTCTAGAAACTGCTAAAATTTCTTTATATTGGTCATCAACATTTGTAACTTTATATCCAAGAGTTTTAGCCGCATCAATAACGGCATTTTTACTTGTATTATAGTCGTTTCCATAATAGTGAGTGGCATAATCAGGATCACTAATCATATTGGTTTCAAAATTATTAGAAAATAATGCTTTTGTTTTTTCAAAGGCCATGCTATTCCTCCTTTTTTATTCTTTGTAAGATATCTTCAATTTGTTTATAAGTATAACATAAATCATGGGAATTATCAATAATATAGTTTGCTTTTTGTTTTTTTATTTCAATATCCATTTGTGAGGCAATTTTGTTTTTCGCATATTCATCATCAATTTGATCGCGTTTTTTTAATCTTTCTAAATTAGTTAAATAATCAGTATATACTACAATCACTTTATCACATAAATCGTCAAAAGATGCTTCATATAATAAAGGAATATCTAAAAAGATAATTTCTCCTTTAGCCTGTTTTATCTTGTTTTTGATTTTTTCTTTGACTAATGGGTGAATCAAATTATTAAGTTTTAACCTTTCATCTTCTTTTGTAAAGATTAGTTGTCCTAATTTTACTTTATTAACTTTTTCATTTTCAATATACTCATCACCAAATAGTTCTTTTATTTGATTAAGAACTTTCTGTTCTTTTAATAAGTTTTTAACAATTTCATCACTGTCAACTACTTCATATTGATGGGATTTTAAGTATTTGGTTACTTCACTTTTACCCATCCCGATACCACCGGTAATACCAATCACAAGTTTTGTTTTTTCTTTTTGACAGTTTGGACAGTAATATGTACCTCGTCCTCCAACGACCATTTTTTTAACTATTGTACCACATACATCACATGGAGAGCCTTCTTTGGTGTGAACATGAAGATATACTTGGAATCTTCCAGTTACGCCTAAACTACTAGTATAACTTCTAATTGTGGTACCACCTGCTAAAATGGCTTTATCTAAAATAGTTTTAGCATTTTGGATAATTGCTCTAACATCACTTCTAGTTATAAATGTACACGATGTATGAGGATGGATTTTTGATAAAAAACATACTTCATCGACATAGATGTTACCAAGTCCAGCAATTATTTCTTGATTTAATAAAGCTGTCTTTATTGGCTCATGTCTTTTTGCTAAAGCATTATATAAATATTCTTCGCTAACATTTTGGTTAGCCTCGGGTCCTAGTTTTTTTAATGAAGGATAATTCATGATTACACTCATATCTGTAGAATCAATTAAAGCCATTTTACCGAATTTTCTTGTATCATGATAACGCAAAGTTCTATTACTTTTAAACTCAAAAATAATGTGTTCATGTTTTTCAACTGGTTCGTTTACATCTTTTAGAAAGAATTTACCTTCCATTCTTAAATGGGCAATTATTGAAACATTATTTAAAATAAAGATTAAGTATTTTCCATAACGATTAATTTTGGTGATTGTCTCACCTATTAATTTTGTTACAAATTCATCTTTTGAAACATTTTCTATTATTTTATCATAATACACTTTTATATCTTTAATTTCTTCATTTATAATTTGGTGTTCTAGTGTTCTTCTTACGGTTTCTACTTCTGGTAATTCTGGCATATAAATCCTTTCTACTTAAGATCCCAATTAACTCCTGCTTCTACATCAACTGTCATTTTAACTTTTAATTCAACAGCATGTTCCATGGTTTCTTTTAGTAAATTTTTAACTATTTCTATTTCGTCATAAGTTGTATCGATGATTAATTCATCATGAACTTGAGCTACCATTTTACTTTTTAAATTTAGTTCTTGCATTTTATTATATACTTTAATCATAGCAATTTTAATAATGTCGGCAGCACTGCCTTGAATTGGAGCATTCATGGCTGTTCTTTTCGCAAATTCTCTTAAAGCATAGTTACTACTATTTATTTCTTTGATATAGCGCCGTCTGTTAAAGATTGTCGTTGTGTATCCATTTACTTTTGTATCTTCTACAACCTTATCAAGGTATGTTTTTATCTCAGGGTACACCGCAAAATATTTACGAATAAATTCGCTTGATCTTGCTGGCGAAATGTGAAGTTGTTCCGCAAGCCCCCAATCACTCATTCCATATATAATACCAAAATTTACGGCTTTTGCGATACGGCGCATTTCTTTTGTTACTTCTTCAACTGGTTCATCATAAATACGAGCTGCCGTTATAGTATGTAAATCCATGCCATGGTTAAAATCATTGATCATGGCTTCACAATTTGAAACATCTGCTAAAATTCTAAGTTCAATTTGGGAGTAGTCTGCACTTATGAGTTTACCTTCATCAGTGCTTGAAATAAAGGCTGAACGTATAAGTCTACCATCTTCAGTTCGTACTGGAATGTTTTGAATATTCGGTTCAGTTGAGGAAAGACGTCCTGTTGCGGTGAGAGCTTGTTTAAAAGTCGTGTGGACTTTACCATCAAGTGCGCTTATTTCATTTGATAAGCCTACTACATAAGTTGATAATAATTTGCTATATTTACGGTAATCAAGAATTAAACGAGGAACTGGATGACTGTATGCAAGTTTTTCAAGTACTTCGGCACTAGTTGAATAACCTGTTTTGTTCTTTTTGCCTTTATCAATTTGAAGTTCTTCAAATAAAACAATGCCTAACTGTTTAGGCGAAGCAATATTAAATTCATGACCAACTGCTTCATATATTTGATTTTCTAATTCTGTAATTTCATCAGAGAGGAATAGTCCGATTTCTTCTAGTCTTCTTTTGTTAACCTTAAAACCATTTAGTTCAATATTTCCAAGAACAATCGCAAGAGGGATTTCAATATTTTGTAATAATTCTAGTTGTTGATTGCGTTTTAATTCATCAATCATAACTTTTTCAAAATAAAGAGCATAGTATCCTTTCATTGAGGCATAGCTTGCAAGTTGTTCTTCACTTGGAATAAGAAGGGTTGTTTTTTTGCCAAAAACTTCCTCAAAATATGGAAGTTTAGTTGGTTCATATTTTTCATATACATATTTAATATCGGTGCTTGGCATGCTTGGATCAAGCACGTATGCGGCGAGAGTAGCGTCAAAATCGAAAGTTTGAACTACTATCCCAAACTTATTTAGGGTACAATATACTTTCTTAATATCCGTTGATTTAAAATGATACTTATCTGACTGTAACACTTCTTTAAGCTCATCTAAATATATATATTGTTTATCAAAATAATAAGCATTACAGTCTAAAACTAAAGCAAAGCCAAGTAAATTAGCTTTATGATAATTAAGACCATCAAGTTCTACTTCAATACCAATATTAGAATGATTTGTAACTTCACTTAAAAATTTATCAACTTCATTAATATGAATATTTAAATCAACTCCTACTTTTGGATTTTCTTTTTTCTCTTCGTATATTTCTTTCATACTATCTAAACGTTTAATAAATGATTTAAATTCAACTTTTTCATAAAATAAACGCAAAGCTGATAAATCTGGCTTTTGGTATTTAGTATCATCAATGGTTACATCAATTACAGCATCATAGCATAATGTCGCAAGACGTTTAGTCGTTAAAGCAACATTTTTATCTTTTTCTATTTTTTCACTTAACTTGCCCTTGATATTAGATACATTCTCAATAATTCCTTCAAGGGTATGATATTCATTAAGTAGCTTAATAGCTGTTTTTTCACCGACACCACTAATACCAGGTAAATTATCACTACTATCACCGATTAGTCCTTTAAAATCGGTTAATTGAGTAGGCTCAAACCCTGTTAAATCTTTAAAGTTAGAAGCGTTATAATATTCAAGTTCACTGATTCCTTTTTTAGTTAAAGCTACTGTAACTTTAGAATCAACTAGTTGAAGTAAATCATGATCACCTGAAATAACTAAACAATTATAATCTTCCATTTTGGCTTTTTTAGACATTGTAGCAAGTAAGTCATCTGCTTCATAATCATCAGTTTCAAGTCTTGTAATTTTTAAAACATCTAGATATTCTTTAATAAGTGGTATCTGCATCGCAAATTCATCAGGCATAGGTTTTCTTCCGCCTTTATAATCTGCATATTCTTGATGTCTAAAGGTTTTTTTACCTTTATCAAAGGCTACAAAAATATTATCAAAAGTTTCACTTTCAATAACTTTGTTAATCATATTTACAAAACCATATATAGCATTGGTGTACATTCCACTACGCGTCTGCATTAAATTACCCGTATATGCCGTCGCATAATAAGCTCTAAACATTAAACTATTGCCATCTATTAAAAGGATTCTCTTCATCTTTTTTATTCCTACTTTCTTCTATTTATTTTACCATAAATTGATTGAAAATACAAAAAAACAATACATTTTTATTTATATTTTTCAAATACTATTAACAGGAGGTCTAATTATGAAATTTAAATTTAAACTTTTAACACTAATTTTACTTTTCTTTTTATTTATTTTAACCATTACCTCTCAAAATAGTACTAATATTATAAACAAACAAAAAACTTTCACCAATGAATTTTCAAAATATAATTCATATAACCCTGAGTTTTTAAATGATTATGAAGAAAATTTTACTAAAACCTCTAGTTATATATATAGTTTAAACCTAGTTAATTGTCCAAACTTTTTAAAACTTGATGACACTAAAAAAGCCATTACCATTAATGACATAATTCTTATCAATCCTAAATATTATCTTGATAAAAACTATGTACCAACTAATCTAAAAGAAATTACAACCTTATCCCACATAAAGCGAGATGGTAAAATTATGTATTTAGAAGAGAATTGTTTAAATGCGTTAACTTCACTTTTTCTAAGTGCAGAAACTCTTGGACTTAAACTTACTATTTTTTCAGGATACCGACCTTACACTAAGCAAGCGAGTTTATATGAAAATGCGAAAGACAAAGCGTATGTTGCAAAACCCGGTCATTCTGAACATCAAAGTGGACTCGCGGTTGACATTAGTACCCTTGATAGTGGCTTAATAACAAACTTTGATAAAACCGATGTTTTTACCTTTTTAGAAAATAATGCCCATAAATTTGGTTTTATTTTAAGATACCCAAAAAATAAAGAAAACATCACTGGATATAAGTATGAACCCTGGCACTACCGCTATGTTGGCACTCCTCTTTCAACCGCCATTTATAATAGTTCTTTAACTTTAGAAGAATACATATATCAGAATTTTGAACTTTAACCTTTTTTAAAAATAATGCATACAATATAACAAAGGAGGAATAGTATGCGTTATCAAATGTTTTATAATGAACGTGGCGAACGGTTATGGCTCCCCATTTTAGCTGGAGCAGCAATCATTTCTGCCCCTTTATGGCTAAATGGTAGACAGTGCTATGGCAACAATTGTTATAATAATCAACAGCCTATGTACAACCAACAAGTCTACCCTTACCCTTACCCATATCCATACCCTTATCCATATCCGTATCCAAATTACCAGTATCCATACCAAGTAACAAATATCCAATATCAATAAAAAACATGAGCATGTATATATCATATACAGCTCTTTTAAATTTCAAAATTTGCTTTTTCGTGCATATATGACGTATAAAAGTTTGCTTTTTCGTGTTAAGATGATAAATTTCGCACTAAATTTTTATCTGAAATAGGAAATTCATATATTTTATATTCCAAGGATGTTATGATTAAAGATGGAATTATTCATCTTCCATTCTATATGGCAATGTTTCTTTAACTTTTTAAACCTATTATAAGATAATTTATTTTCTAATATTGACGGTTTGTCAATCATCGTGCACAAAATTGTGCCCTAGATTAATGGGTTTTGT
>UQAI01000042.1 GCA_900538885.1 uncultured Mollicutes bacterium | reverse complement strand
AAATAATTTCGCTTATAAATAAGATTTTTTTTGTAAAAGTGCAAAGTTATTGACATCATTTTTATCAATATTTAGCCTACAAATTTACCTAGAATAATACACGTAAAAGAAAAACCCTTATCACTAAGGGTTTTGAATCAAAGTACATCTATAAGCCATATTCTGTAACACTTTCGTGCCGGCAATCATTTATCTCAGTTTTCACTGTAATGTAGGTGAGTTCAATTCCTCCTTACATCATGCCCCTACCAAAATTTGGGTTGCTAGCTTGAGGGGTTTACCCGTTCCACTATCTTGTTTCCAAGATATCTCGTCTCTGTGGCACCTTAGGAACTACACCATGAGCCAAAGCTTTTAGGTTTCATTCGCCGTCACCATTGCTGGTGCCCTAACTTATTTGTTTGTTAGGCACAAACACTACAAACATCGCAGTTTGTGCTAGTATGGACTTTCCTAACACACCTAAAGTGTGCTCGATTGCCCGATGTACTTACTCTTATATTTCTTCTTTAAAGTTATCAGTAATGATATAACCTAAGCTTAAAACACCACTACCAATGTGCGCACCAACAGTTGGCGTTACCGTTGCAATCTCAACGCGTTTTACATTATTAAACATTTCATTCACTTTATTTACAAGTTTTTTCGCATCTTCTAAACGATTAGAATGTTGGATAATATAGATAACACTTTTAGCGCTTGCGGTCTCATTTTGTACAACTTCAAACATTCTTTCAAGCGCTTTGACATGAGTTCTTACTTTTTCAAAAATTTCAATTTTCCCATCAACGTTCTTTCCAAGTTGTAAGATCGGTTTAATTTTCATTAAACCGCCAATAAAGCCGGAAACAACATTTAAGCGACCATTTTTGACTAAATATTTCAAATCATCAACTAAAAAGTAAGTTTTTGAATTATCGCTCATATGATCACATTCTTTAAAGATTTCTTCAACCGTGTAGCCTTTACTCGCTAGTATTTCCGCATAATGTGCAGTATAACCTTCCATAATACAAGCAGTATTACAATTATAAACTTTTAAATCAACGCCTTCCACATAATCATCACTAACAGCTTGTAGATTTTCGCCATAAGCTGAAAGACCAAAAGAGATAGGAAAATGAATTACGGTTGTGCAACCTTCATTGCGATATTCCTCAACACATCTGATTATTTCTTTTGGCGTCGGAGCACTAGTTGAAGGAACAATATCGCTTGCTTCAAGTTCTTTATAAAACTCATCAGCAGTTATGTCAATTCCATCAATTAATTCTTTTTCACCAAAGTGAATTGTGGTCCTAGTAATTTTAATATTGTGTTTAAATGGAGCGTACTCCAGTCCTGAACTACAGTCAGCAGTTATACCTATTTTCATTATATTATTCCTCCTTGGTCACCTTACGTTTATAAACACGTTTAGGTTTTGCGGGAGCTACTTCCTCTTCAGTTTTTTCTTCTGTAACAGCTTCAGTAGAGTCAACTTTTTCATTAGTTTCTAAAGGTTTTGAATTTCTTTCTTCTTCGGGTTTTTGAAGTAATGCTTTACGAGATAAAACTAATTTACCTTTTTCATCAATCTTAAGAAGTTTTACAACAATTTCATCGCCTTCATGAACAACATCTTCAACCTTATTTACACGTTTAGTGTCAAGCGCAGAAATGTGGCATAAGCCTTCACAACCAGGCCATAATTCACAGAAAGCACCAAAGTCCATTATTTTAACGACTTTAACAGGATAAATTTTACCAACTTCTGGTTCACGTGTAATATTTTCAATAGTTTCAATAGCCTTATTAATCCATTCCATATCTGAATGCATAACAAAGACACGACCATCTTGTTCGATATCAATTTTAACATTATTGCATTTTTCAATGATTTCTTGAATTACTTTGCCGCCACTACCAATTACATCTCTAATGCGATCAGGGTTAATTCTAATCATCTTAACTTTCGGAGCGTATGGGCTAAGTTCTGGTCTTACTTCACTAATTGTTGTCATCATATGATCAAGAATTTGAAGACGGCCTTTCTTAGCTTGGGCAAGAGCTTCTTTAAATATTTCACGAGTAATACCCTTACATTTAATATCCATTTGTAAAGCTGTAATACCATTTCTAGTACCTGATACTTTAAAGTCCATATCACCATAGTGATCTTCTAAGCCTTGAATATCAGTTAAAATAGTATATTTAGAACAATCATCATCTTCACTAATTAGTCCCATCGCAATACCTGCTACTGGAGCTTTAATAGGAACACCAGCTGCCATTAAGGCAAGTGTACCAGCACAAATTGATGCTTGTGATGATGAGCCATTAGATTCAAGAATTTCACTAACTACACGAATTGTATAAGGAAATTCATCTTCTGATGGAATTACTTGAGCAAGAGAACGTTCACCAAGTGCACCATGACCAATTTCACGACGGCCAGGAGAACCATACTTACCTGTTGATCCTACTGAAAATTGTGGGAAATTATAGTGTAACATGAAACGTTTACTTTCTTCAACGCCTAAACCATCAATAATTTGATATTCTGTTAATGAACCTAAAGTAACAGTTGATAAACTTTGAGTTTGACCCCTGGTAAATAAAGCTGAACCATGAGTACGTTCAAAGATATCTACACGTGAAGATAACGGTCTAATTTCATCAATTGCTCTTCCATCTGGTCTAATCTTATCATTTGTGATAAGTCTTCTAACTTCTGCGGCTAAAATGTGTTCAAGAATCATATTTACATAAATCATATTCTTTTCAACATCATCTTTACTAAATTCAGGATTAGCAATAAATTTAGCTTCAAAAACTTCACGAGTTTTCTCATTTACAGCTTCAATTGCGGCTTCACGTGCTTTCTTTTCATGAGTTGAAATAGCCACAACTAAGTCTTTTTCAGCGAAGTCTCTAACTTCTTTTTCTAAATCTTCAGGAATTTTAAATAAGTCAACAACTTTCTTTTCCTTACCACAAACCTTAATAATTTCTTCTTCAAATGCGCATAAACGTTTGATTTCTTCATGACCAAACATTAATGCTTCTAGCATATCTTCTTCACTAACTTGTTTAGAACCAGCCTCAACCATATTAATCGCCTTAGCAGTACCAGCTAAAGTTAAATTAATATCTGATTGTTCAAGTTCTTCTACAGTTGGATTTATCACAAATTCACCATTAACACGGCCAACAACAACACCGGCGATTGGTCCTTCAAATGGAATGTTGGAAATACATAATGCGATACTAGAACCTAACATTGCGGCCATAGCAGCAGAATAATCAGGATTTGCACACATTACCATATTAACTACTTGAACTTCATTTCTAAATCCATCAGCAAAAAGTGGTCTAATTGGTCTATCAATTAAACGAGAAACTAATGTTTCATGTTCAGTTGGACGACCTTCACGTTTTAAAAAGCCTCCTGGAATTTTACCACCTGCATATAATCTTTCTTGATATAATACTGTAAGCGGAAAAAAATCAGTGTCCATAGCTTTGTCACTACCTACAGCTGTACTTAAAACAGCCGTATCGTTATATCTAACTAAGCAAGCTCCATGAGCTTGTTTTGCAAGTTCACCTATTTCTACGACAAACTTACGTCCACGATGGGAATATTCAAATACTTGTTTTTCCATAATATATACCTTTCTATTTTTTTATATTTACTACAATAACAAATCATTTATTATAGGTTGATTTCACAATAGTCATAAAGGGCACTAATGTGCCCTTTAGTCCTACTTTCTTAATCCTAATTTGGCAATTAATTCACGGTAACGTTGAATATCACTATTTTTTAAATAGTTTAATAAATTACGACGATGACCGATTTTCTTTAACAAACCACGACGAGAGTGGAAATCATGTGAATGAACTTTTAAATGTTCATTTAATTTGTTGATTTCAGCTGTTAATATTGCGATTTGTACTTCTGGAGAACCTGTATCTCCTTCTGATCTTGCAAAATTAGCAATAATTGTGGCTTTTTCTTCTTTGTTTACACAAGCCATGTTTTTTTCCTCCTTATAAAAGATACCTAAATCCATGAATTACGTCGGAAAATTCGTAAATCTTAGCAATAGGCCATATCTATTATACTATAATTTCACTTTTTTTGCAAACATAATGAAAACAACTTTTTGATAATTGTTGCTTTTTACAATCAATACAAAAAGTTGTTATAAATATTTATTTACAATTTCAATTATTTTCTTTTTATCTTTTTCAATTTGTTCCAAAAACTCAAGTTTTGAACCAAAGACTTGTTCATTCCTAATATAAGTAACAAAATCAATAATTATATTTTGATTATATAAGTCTTGATTACAGTCAATAATATTAACTTCTAAAGTTAATTGATTTTTATAATTAAAACTAGGGTTATGGCCATAATTAGCAAGTCCAATGTATCTTTTACCAAAAATTGTAACAATTACCCCGTATACACCTGGTTTTACTTTCACATAATTTTCATTAGTAATAATGTTGGCAGTTGGTAACTCAATTGTCCGTCCTACCCCTCGACCTTTACCAACGATACCACAAATTCGGTAAAATCTACCAAGCATATAATAAACATCTGTTAAATTACCATTTTTTAGTTCTTTTTTTATTAAGGTTGTGCCAACTTTAGAACTTTTATATTTTATTTCATCAATTATTTCTACTCGAATTTTTCCACTGGATAGTTGATTAATCATACAAGCCTCACCAAGCTTATTAGCTCCAAACGTAAAATCATATCCTACTACCACATCAATAACATTAATTTTGAGTAAATAATTTAGCACAAAATCTTGTGGTGAAGTTTTCATTAATGTTTCATCAAAATCTATTAATATTAAATAATCTAAGCCATAAGATTCAAGTACTCTAATTTTTTCATTTAGCGGTGTAACATACTCATATTCATCCGTTTTGCCTAAAATCATTGAAGGATGTGGGTCAAAAGTTATAATTGCACTTTTACTATTATGAATTTTAGAAAGTTCTTTCACTTTTCTTATTAGGGCTTGATGTCCTAAATGTACACCATCAAAATCACCAATACTAACCGATAATTCAAAATTATCATTTTTTTTCAAATATTCATTAAAGTTAACTACTTCCATACGCGACCTGCCTTGTAACAATGTAATTCATCATCTCTTAAATATATCGCTACAAGTTCGCCTTTATGACAAACTATAATTTTTGCTGGTAATTTTCCTAAAACTTCTTTTATCATCAAAAGTGATATTTTCATGCCATTCATAGCTTTTTTCACTATTTCATCATTTTCAACCATATCATAATGGCGTAACGCATCAAGCATAGAAATTAAATCGAAATGCCCTGCTCTAACTTCATCAATGGTAAAGCTATTTTGAAGATCAAACTCACCATTTCTAGTTCTTCTTAACCCACTCATTGTGGCAGGTACGTTCAGTTTTACCCCTAAGTCATGACAAAGGCTTCTTATGTATGTGCCTTTAGAGACAGTCACTTTAAAAATAAACTTTGCTTTATTATCTGAGTAAATCACATCACTTATGCGTTTAATTGTTGATACTTCAATTTCACGTGGTGATATTTCAACATCTTGATTTTTACGAGCATATTCATAAAGTTTTTTACCATTTTTTTTAATAGCCGAATAAATTGGTGGTAGTTGCATACTTTTACCTAAAAAGCTTGCCAAGGCATCATCTATTTCTTTTTCATTAAGACTAGTTATATTTTCTGTTTTAACAACTTCTCCGGTTATGTCATACGAGTTAGTTTCAATACCTAGTGTAACTTCACACTCATATTCTTTGTTTACATTTTCCAAAAATTGAACAAGTTTGGTTGCATCACCTATGCAAATAACTAAAACCCCTGTTGCGAGTGGATCTAAGGTACCCAAATGACCAACTTGTTTAGTCTTAAAAATATGCCTAATATCATTTACAACATCATGGCTTGTTACCCCTTGTTGTTTATTTATTACTAATAATCCATTCATAATATTCACCTTGTTTTAGTTTATCACAAAATTACTTTTATTGCAAGAAACCCGTATTTTATCTTTATAAATTTAACATTTTAATTACCGAATTTTTCCTATTTTAGGCTTTTCAATTACAATTATTAATATCATTAATAAAATACCAAATATTATTTCAACAATACCACTATATGCACTTGGTAGTAACAATACTAGATTAATAATTGTGACTAAAATCATTCCATTTACAAAATAATTAAATTCTATAGGCTTTTGATTTATTGCTTTTTTGATTATTTTTGAGGCAATGACTAATCCAAATATAAAACTAAAAATAAAAGTTATTACTAAAATAAAATCATTTAATGATGGCACCGTAAAATGCATAATATTAATGATAATATTTTTAGAAGCATTTAACAAAGGAAAATAAAGTCCAAATATTACAAGCATTAAAGCACCACTAATACCAGGTAAAATCATTCCAAATGATACAACTATCCCATTGATAAAAATTATCATTATTACTTTAAGTGAAATAGTTGTATAATCAATTTTAAAAATTTGTTGATTTAACAGACTTAAAATTAATACAATTATTAGTCCTATCAAAAAATAACTAATTTTTTTCTCTTTCCTTATATTATATATAACACTATTATCTACCTTTAATGGAAATGATTTCACAACAATACCTAAAAATATCATATTTAAAATAAATGGTATCAGTTCATATAGCTTAGTAAGTCCAAAAACATTTCTTTATATTCTGAACTACATATAACCTACTTAACATTTCCAAAAGTTCATTGTAAACATTTAATATTAAAGCAATTGTGGCGCTACATACTCCAGGGATAATATTTGAAATTCCAAATATGATAAACTTAAACATTTTTTTCATTTTATTACTTCCTTTTTTTGACACTTTGTAGTATAATATAAAATGAATATTTGAAAAATATTCCTAATTATAGATAATTATTTAAGTTTTAAGGTGATTTATGGAAATATTAATTAATCCTAGTAAAGTATGTGGCAGTGTTAAAGTGCCAGGTTCCAAAAGTTTAACCCACCGAGCTCTTATTTGTGCAGCTCTTGGTAAAACTACTTCAACTATCTCTAATGCTTGCTTTTGTGATGATACTATTATTACAATTAAGTTTTTAGAAAACATCGGAGTAAGGTTTGATATTGATTATGATAGTAATACTATTACTATTTATCCACCTCACGCCTTTAATAAGCCAAAAGAAATTATTAACGGGCATAACAGTGGTTCATCAATTCGTTTTATCGCCCCTATTTACTGGGAACTATTTCATGAATTTATAGTTTATGTCGATAAAAGAATGTTTGATCGGCTTACGCTAACTACCAATCCTACGGATCTTTCATTTACTATTTTAAAAGAAAGCAAAGAATCATATTTAATTTCCTTTAGCTTCAAAAATTTAAATAATTTAATTAACAATGAAAAAACATCTCAATATACTTCAGGCATAATTCTTTCAACCATTATAGGACAAAATAAAGGGTATTATATCAACTCTTCTATTTTGAAAAACCCATATGTTAGAATGACTTTAGGAGTTATGCAAGAATACAATATAACCTATAAAATAGCAGGTAACTATTTTTCTGATACAAAAATAAATAATTCGCCAGCTAACTACCTAATAGAAAGCGATTATAGTGCTGCTTCAAATTTTTTAGTTATGGGATGCTTAAATGGTGATGTTAAATGTGAAGGACTAAAGTGTCTTTCCCTCCAAGGAGATAGTAAAATTATTAATTATCTAACTCAAATGAAAGCTCATATCTTTATTAATGATTTAAATATTGAAGCTTCTACTTCTTGTATGTCACCATGTAACTTTGACCTATCAGATACCCCAGACTTAATTCCTTTAATGGCGGCTCTACTTGTAGTTACAACAGGAAAAAGCGAAATTAGAGGAATAGAAAAGTTAACATATAAAGAAACTGATAGGTTAAAAGAAACTATAAATTTACTAACTGAACTTGGTGGAAACATTAAATTAAAAGATAATACATTAATAATTCAAGGGCAAACTAAATTATTAAACAAATCATCAATAATTATACCTAACGATCATCGTCTTTTAATGATGGTAGTAGCCATTTCCTCAAGATTTTCAAACCCTATTAAATTAATAAATACTGAATCTATTAATAAATCATATCCTAATTTTATTAATGATTACGAGCAATTAAGGAGTAAAAAATGAAAACTTTAACAGCAAGTTACCAATATCAAGAAGTGAAAATTCATTTTGGTGAAAACTTTATCAATACAAAATGGGAACTACTCGACAAAAACTGCAAGTATTTGGTAATAACTGATCAAAACCTTAATAAATTATACAGTCCACTTCTTAGTTCCATACCAGGTCTTGTAGGAATTATTCCTATCGTACCAGGTGAATACTCAAAATCCCTTGATACATATCGCATGATAATTACCATTCTTCAAGAATATCAACTAACTAAAAATGATGTAATCATAGGTTTTGGCGGTGGCGTTATAACTGATATTTGTGGATTCGTGGCAGGAACTTACCGCCGTGGAATTAGTTTTATCAATATCCCAACTTCACTAATTGGAATGGTCGATGCAAGTATCGGTGGTAAATGTGGACTAAACGTTAATAGTCTTAAAAATCAAATAGGTTTAATTTACCATCCCACCAAAATTTTAATCGATACCGCCTTTTTAAATACCTTAGATGAAAGACAACTTGTTAGTGGAATAGCCGAAATCATTAAGATTGCGGTAACAAAAGATGAAAAGATGTTTAATGAACTATATCATCTTTCCAAAGACTATCAAAATGATCTTTCTTCATTAAATAATTTAATCTATCGTGCTATTATGCATAAGATTAAAATCACCGAAAAAGATGAATTTGACACCAATAAACGTCATATTTTAAACTTTGGACACACCATTGGTCACCTTATTGAAACTAAGACAGACTTTCAATTAACTCATGGAGAAGCCGTCGCAATGGGAATGATTGCGGAAATGACAAATCCAAAAGTTGAACAAATTTTAACTTTATTGCTAAAAAAGTTTAATCTTTTAAATCATGAGATTGAAAAATTAGACTATCTTGCCCTTATTAATTATGACAAAAAAGTTTCAAATGGCAAAATTTCATTATTATCCATTGATTCCATAGGTCACAGTAAGCTTAAACAATATCGATTGGAGGACTTAAAAAATGAACAATTTTGGAAAGAATATTAGAATCAGCATTTTTGGCGAATCTCATGGTCCTCTTATTGGTCTAACCATTGATGGTTTTCCAGCCAATTTTTCCTTTGATATTGAAAAAATCAAAAACGCCCTAAAACTTAGAGCTGGACATCCTCTTATCTCCACTTTAAGGCGCGAAACTGACGAAATTACCTTTGTTAGTGGATACTTCAACAACCATACTACTGGTGAACCACTAACTGTTTTTATCAAAAATACAGATATCAAAAGTACTGATTACCAAGAAGGAATTATCAGACCTAGTCATGCTGATTTAACAAAATATTTAAAAACAAATGGAGCAAACGACTATCGTGGCGGTGGAGCATCAAGCGGTAGAGTGACGGTTGTACTTTCCGTATTAGGTGAAATGTGCCATCAAATATTAAATACTAAACAAATTGAAGTTGTATCTCATATTTATAGTATAAAAAATATCAACGATGCGAAAGCTTCAATTTCAAATAACACCTTTAGCAAATTATTATATTTACAAAATGATGAATTTCCTGTTATTGATGAAAGAGCTAAAAAAGCAATGCTTGACTTAATCAAAAAAACCATTAATCAAGGTGATTCTCTTGGTGGAATTGTTGAAACCTTTATTTTTAACGTTCCAACAGGTCTTGGCGAACCTTTCTTTGATAGTTTTGAAAGCATAATCGCTCATCTTCTTTTCTCTATTCCCGGAGTAAAAGGAATTGAATTTGGGGATGGATTTGACATAACCAAAAAATATGGTTCTTCTACAATCGATGAACTCAGCCTAGAATCTAATAAAATTAACTTTTCTTCAAATCATCAAGGTGGAATCAATGGAGGAATTAGTAATGGCAATTACATAAGCTTTAAAACCGCCATTAAAGCCCCTGTAAGTATAAAACAAGAAATTAAGTCAATTGACCTTAAAAATAAACAGAATATTAATTTAACAACTACTGGTAGACACGATCCTCTTTTTGTTCATCGTGCCCTTCAAGTAATCAACGCCTTAACTTATTATGGTGTTTTAGATATGGTGATAGAAAATGAAAAGTAAAGAACAATTACGTAAAGAAATCGATGCTATCGATAATAATCTAATTGAATTATTAAATAAACGTTATAATCTTGTTAAAGAAATAGGCTTTGTTAAAGCCGCAAGCAATGATGAATTAAAAGATAATAACCGTGAATTACAAATTATTGCCAAATCAAACAATTATGAAAATAGTATTTTAATTAATGAAACATATGAACACATTTTCGAACAATCTCGAAAGATTCAAAAAGCGAAATATTATTTAATTGGTAAAAGACTTAACTATAGTTATTCCAAGCTTATTCACAATATGCTAGGTAATAATGAATATGAATATTACGAAACTAATGATTTTGAAGATATTAATAAAATACCTTTCACCGCAATCAATGTTACCAATCCTTATAAACATGAAGCATACAAAATTTGTGATAAATTATCAGAAATTGCATCACTTACAGAAACCGTCAATACAATCATTAAATATAATGGCTCTAATTTCGGTTTTAACACCGACTACCTTGGCTTTATCTCAATGATAAAACATTATTCAATTAATTTAAAAAATAAAAAAATAGCTATTTTAGGTAATGGTCAAACTAAATCAACAATTGTGGTAGCACTTAACGAGCTAGATGCAAACAAATATGAAATTTTTGCTAGAAATCCAAAAATAAAAGAAAATCCGTTATCTACAATATATAGCTATGATCCTGATATAATTATCAATACCACTAGTTATAATGTTTTTCCAAATCTTGAATTAGAACCTCTTGTTGATATGGATAATCTACAAAGAGTAAGACTTATAATTGACATTAATTATAACCCTTCACGCTCTATCTTAGGACTTACTCCTAACGTAACATACTATAATGGTCTTTATATGCTAGTAGCACAAGCTGAAGAAACAGAAAATCTTATCGATGCCTTTTATAAACGTACTCGTAAAGAAAAATCTTATCAAAACATTATTGAAACAATACTTGCAAAACAAAAAAATATTATTTTAATTGGTATGCCATATGCTGGTAAAACCACAATTGGAAAAAAACTCGGCGATGCAATCAATCGACCAAGTTATGATACAGATGAAATTTTAGCAATTAAAAAGCAATCATTTCCAGATATTATTAAAAATGGTGGTAATGAAGAAATTTTCCGAATTTATGAAGCTGATGTAATTAAAAGACTATCTACTTATACTGGCTCCGTAATTTCTATTGGTGGTGGAGCAATAAATAATTCTAAAAGTATGACTTTTTTGTCACAAAATGGTATAATAGTATATCTAGATACCCCACTTGATGTTTTAAAGTCACGTATTGACGGCACTAGACCATTAGTCAAAAACACAGATGACATTGACAAACTTTATAAAGCAAGAAATGATAACTACCTAAAATATGCGGATGTTGTCATAAAAAGTAGTGATATCAATGAAATTATTAAGGCAATAAAGGAATACATAAAATATGAAGCTTCTAATTATTAATGGTCCTAACTTAAATATGTTAGGAATTAGAGAACCAGAGATTTATGGTACCAAAAGTTACTATGAATTATCTCAAGAATTAAAATTATACGCAAATGAATTTCACATTCAACTAATTATTAAACAAACTAACTATGAAGGCAAAATTATTGATTTAATTCATCACGCTTACTTTAAAAGATTCGATGGAATTATCATTAATCCTGGAGCATTAACTCATTATTCATACGCCATCCATGATGCTATTTCAAGTGTTAACGTTCCTGTAGTTGAAGTGCATCTTTCTGATTTAACTACTCGGGAATCGTTCCGTCAAAAATCTGTTATCAGTGATGTTTGTTGTAAAACTATTATGGGCAAATCCTATGAAGGATACTTTGAAGCCATTGATTATTTCATGAAAGGAGATAGTAATAATGTCAAATCATCCACTAATTGATAAATTAGACTCCAATGTTTTAACTAACTTAGGTTTAATGGATAACGAAAAATTAATTATTGCTGGTCCTTGTGCAGTCGAAAGTTATGAACAAATGAAAAAGATTGCGGATGAATTAGTTAAAAACGACATTAAATTCTTACGAGCTGGCGCTTTCAAGCCCCGTACTTCTGCTTATGATTTTCAAGGTTTGGAATTAGAAGGATTAAATATCCTTAAAAGAATCAAAAATGAATATAATCTAAAAATTGTAAGTGAAATCCCTTCTGCTGAATATCTTCAAGAATTTATTGATGTTGTAGACATTATTCAAGTTGGTGCTCGTAATATGCAAAACTTTTATTTACTTAAAGCTTTAAGTAAGATAAATAAACCTGTGCTTTTAAAACGAGGTTTCGCAAACACCTTGGAAGAATGGTTATGTGCTGCTGAATATCTACTAATCGGTGGCAATAATCAAGTTATTCTTTGTGAACGTGGTATTAGAACGTTTGAGACCATCACGAGAAATACCCTTGACTTGGGCAGTGTAGTTACCATTAAGCAACACTACCACATTCCTATAATTGTTGATCCATCACATGCATGTGGCAATGATAAACTAGTTCTTCCGCTTTCACTTGCAAGTTTAGTGGCAGGAGCCGATGGCTTAATTGTCGAAATACATCCTAACCCTAAGGTTTCACTTAGTGATAGTGCTCAAGCATTATCCTTTGATGAATGTGATGAACTAATTAAAACTATTAAAAAACTAAATAAAATTGTAGAACAAAGTTAGAGTTATTACTCTAACTCAAACACTTAATGTTTCTTTTAAAA
>UQAI01000041.1 GCA_900538885.1 uncultured Mollicutes bacterium | reverse complement strand
TTTGATACAGTCAAATTTTATCAGTTAAAGGAATATTTTGCAAGTTATATACTCTTGTGTTTTATAAAATGGAATTTTCTTATAAATAAAAATAATAAATCAATGTAATAATCTTCACCAGCTACTTCTAAGTGATATTGATGTCCTACATATGCAAATCCTTTACCAAGTTCTAAAAGGACCTTTGTTATATTATTAATTAGAGCATCTTCTAAATCTTTTTCTTTAGCATCTTCTTTTAATTCAATAAAATCAAAAACATACGGATCTTTTATTGTTTCTAATACTAATTCATTTTGTGGACTAGGAAGTTTGGTAGAAAAGTTAGAAACTTTATTTTGTTCAATTTGACGTTCATAAAGATTAGTATCAATTTGATGAGCTAAAACATTTACTGACCAACCATTTTCAATTGTTTTATTAATATACCAAAGTCTTTGTTCTTTAGATTTTACACGTAAAATTTCCAAATTATGACTCCATGGAATTTGGACAGACGGCGTCTGGCCAATTTCAACATCAGAATATTCTCTATAAAATTTAGCCATATTTTTAAGGTTAGAAACAGAAAAACCCTTAGCAGAAGGAAATTCATTTATTATCTCTTTAGATAAATTTCTTAAAAATTTACTACCCCAAGTACTATTTTCATTAATAACTTTTCCAATATTCCAATAAAGAATTAACATTTCTTTATTAGCATTTAAAATAGCTCTGTGTTGTGCACTTCTAATTTGCGCTTTAATGTTTTCTACTACTGTCACATAACTTTTTTCTATCATTATTGTCATCTCCCTTATATCTAAATTGATTGTTTTCTATTATATATACGTTCATACTATTTGAATTTGTTATTTCATATATTTTTAGCATTATTTACATATTCTTATTTTTTTATTTTCTTCGTTCTAATATTTGATAATCGTATTCATCGTTATCTTTTTTTATATTCACTGATTTTACTTTTCTTTATGATATTTAATGTTTTATTTATGTCGGCATTATTATATGATGAAATAGTCTTAGATAATTTCTTACTAATTTATTTGACGTATGATAAGTTGCTACTTTAACCATTTTCTTTCCTCCATTCTTTTTTTATAAAAAACAAAAAAGCAATCTTTTAGATAGTACTAAAAAACTGCTTGTATTATTACGAATAAGAGTGCGAGTAGTGTTATCTTTGATATAGTCAAATTTTATCAGTTTACGGAATATTTTGCAAGTTATATACTCTTGTTTGTTATAAAATGAAATTTCCTTATAAATAAAAAACCTAGCGTTCTATGAACCTAGATTTTCTAATGATTATATAAATTTGTTGAGGGTCAAGATATATCTTTAAAGAAGTTTTTTTATTCATCTGTATAATCATCTGTTGAGTCTGTTTCTTCTTCATTATCTATTATTTCATCATTATGCACTTTATTTTCAGGTATTATATAATATAAAATCATACCAATTATAAATGTTACCGCAACCGGGGTTGTGCAGATGATTTCAACTAGCTTCCATCCATCTGGTAATTTATTAAAAATAGCTGGCATTAAATTTAATCCCATACTAATTGTTACGGCTATGGATACTATTATATTATTCTTAGTATTAAAGCCACAATCTGTTACCATCTTAATTCCTGTATATATGATAGAGCCAAAAGGCATTATCATACAACCGCCTAAAGTTGCTTGTGGTATTGTGTTTAAGATAGCACTAAGAGGTGGAAAGAAACTAATAATAATTAAAAATACCGCTCCTGAAAGTAAACTGTATCTATTGGTTATGCCTATCATATTAGTAATCCCTACATTTTGAGAATAGCTTGTAAGAGGCATACAACCGAAACATCCACCAATTGAACTCATGATACCATTACATATAATACCACCTGCTACTTCATTAGTTGATGCTTGACGATTAAAATTATGCATAGTTATCGCTGTTGCATTACCAATTGTTTCAGTTGCTGATATGATATAAATTATCACAAATACGATAATGGCTTCTAATTTAAACTCTATTTTTGAAAAATTAGTAAATTGTGGAATATCTACTACTTTAACATTATTTAAAGCAGAGAAATCAACAATTCCAAAACATAAGGCCGCAAGATATCCAACAACTAGTGCAATTAATACTGCAAAAGTTTTTAATTTTCCTTTAAAACCAACTGTAAAAACTAAACCAACAATTAAGGTTACACTACCGACAATAATATTTTGATAGCTTCCAAAATCAGGGCTACTACTTCCACCACCAAAAGCATCCATACCTACTGTTATTAGCGAAATACCAAGGACTAGTACTACTAATGAACTAACAATAGGAGGAATTAATTTTATCCAATATTTTGTAAAAAAGCCAAGTATCGCAACCGCTAACCCACCTACAATGAATGCGCCTATAGCTGCTCCATAACCATAAGCAGTTCCTATATATACTGTTGCTGATAAGAAGGCAAAACCAGTACCAACAATAAGTGGAAGTTTTGAACCTACTTTCCATATTGGAAATAATTGAATTATCGTCGCAATGCCGCTAATAAATAATGCATTTTGTACTACTGTTCTAACAATTTCTGGATCTTTATTAATTTTATCATTGCATAATACCAATAAAATGGGAGTAACGTTAGAAATGAACATTGCTAAAATATGCTGTAAACCATATGGAAATGATTCGATTACATTTACGTATCCATCAAGTTTTGTTAGGTTTTCTTTATTTGTTTTTTCCAAAAAAAGTGATTTTAATATTCTTAATATTTTATTCATTCTACACCTACTTATTTGTTATTGATTCTGTTGTTACATTAATTTGAAGTTTTTTTAATACTTTTTCATCTTCATAGTTAAGCATAACCGTTGAGTGTGCTTCTGTATTTTTTAGTAATGGTAACATACTTAGAGTTTCTTCTACAATCGCATTTGTTGTAGCATTAATTGATAAAGCTGTTAAAACATCTTCCGCATTTAATCTTGTATTATCTTCTTTATATATATTTTCTTTTAATTTACAAATAGGTTCAATAATATTTGGAGAAAGAAGTTTTAACTGATCTTTTACACCAGCTAAATACTTAATACTATTAAGGATTGCGGCAGAAGTTGCTGTTAGAAGTTTACTTTGTTTCCCTGTTATAATTGTACCATCCTTTAGCTCTAAAGCAAAAGCAGGAACTTTCTTTTCTTTTTCTTTATTAAGGGCTGCTTCAACCGTTTTTCTTTCACTAGTATTAGTAGAAAGTTGAGCCATAATTAAATTTATTTTTTCAACTTCTTGTTCAGTGGCTTTACCAAGTCTAACTCTACACTTTGTTTCATAATATCTTCTTATTACTTCTTGTTTGCACGCTTCTTTCACTTTTTCTTCATCTACAATACAAAAACCTGCCATATTTACCCCCATATCTGTTGGTGAGTAGTATGGAGTTTCGCCATATATTTTTTTAAATAATGCCTCAAGAATTGGATATACTTCAACATCACGATTATAGTTAACGGCTAAAGTTCCATATTTATTTAAATGAAATGGATCAATCATATTAACATCATTTAAATCTACTGTTGCGGCTTCATACGCTAAATTAACTGGATGCTTTAGTGGTAAATTCCACACTGGGAATGTTTCATATTTTGCATATCCTGCATGTATTCCCCTCTTATTTTCATGATATAGTTGCGATAAACATGTGGCCATTTTACCACTACCAGGACCAGGTGCAGTTACAACTATTAGAGAGCGTGTTGTTTTAATATAATCATTTTTTCCAAATCCTTCATCACTTACTATTTTTTCAGTGTTAAATGGATATCCTTCAATTGGATAATGAAAGAATACTGGTACTCCTAAATATTTTAACTTACGTTTAAATATTTCCACTCTAGGTTGTTTTGCATATTTTGTAACGACAACACTACCTACATATAAATCCATTGTTCTAAATGACTCAATCATTCTGAAAACTTCATCTTCATATGAAATACCATTGTCACCACGCATTTTAGAAATTTGAATATCATTAGCGTTGATGCATATGACAATTTCAACTTTATCTCTTAAGCCAAATAACATTTGTACTTTTGAATCTATTTCAAATCCCGGTAACACTCTTGATGCATGATAATCATCAAATATTTTACCACCAAATTCAAGATATAATTTATCATTAAATTTTGTTATTCTTTCAGATATTTTTTCTGCTTGTAATTTTAAATATTTATTATTATCAAATGCATTCATAGTTTTCATCTCCTTTAATATTGATAATTATACCACAAAATGGAAAGTAACGTTAATAATTAAATCATTAAATTTTTGTAATTATATCAAAAACGCCCTAAAGTTTAAATCTTTAGAGTGTTTTTTTCTTTATTTAGATGGATCTGGGATATAAATTGTTGTTGAATCACCGCCAACTACTGTTGGTAATTTACCATCCCATACTCTTAAATATTCAATATATTTTAGGTAATCACTGATAACTTTAATTTCTGCACTTGTTTTTCCTGTCATATCTATGTTACCATCTTCATCAATAGTAAATCCTAACATTCTTGCGATTTCTATTGATTTAATTTTTATTTCTTCAGCTTGGGCATTAGCTACTTCAATTTGAGCTTGAGCATCCCCTTTAGCTTTTTCAATTTCAGCTTCTGCTTTCTTTTTCGCAACTTCTAATTCTTGTTCAGCCTTAATAATAGCAGTTGCTTTATCATATTCAGCTTGAAGTTTTTGTTGTTCAGCTATCATTTTCTGTTCAACCGCATTTTCAAATGCTTCGTTGAATGACAAATCTTCTACTACTACCATTGTTAAATCAATATAGTAATTTTGAACAGCTTTGCGCATTTCTTCTTCTACATTATTAGATAGTGAAGATCTTGTTTCTATTATAACCATTGCTGAAGAACGTGATAGTACTACTTTAGCTTTTTCTACAGCTATACTAATGATTCTTTCTTTTAGTACTTCTAAACTACCATACACTTTATTAATCTCTAACAATTTATCTGATTGGATTTTAAATTGAATTGTTAGTTGTGCATCCATAGGTTGTGCATCTTGTGAATATGCTTCAAACTTTTCTTTTATCTCTTGTGTTTTTAAATCATAATATTCAACATTATCACGTGGCCAAAATCTCCAGTGTAAACCGGCATGCACACTTTCTTTAGCTTCACCAAAACTTTTTAAAACTACCGCTTCACCAGTTTCTACTTGATATAAACCAATTGGAAAAACTACTAAAGTAATACCAAATATAATTGTTAAAACAGCTCCAACTATGCCTTGCTTTTTATTATTTCTTTTTTTGTATGCATAGATTGTATATGCAACCGCAAGTCCCATTAATATTAAACATAAAATACATAAAATTTCTTTCATTTCTTTTTTCTTACCTTTCTATTATTATTGGTTTTTCTACATTCATTCCAATGTTTCCTCCCTTGACAGCTTTTATGAGTACAACATTTGAATATTCTTTATTTTTGTCATATACAAACTTTAACGTTTTTACTTTGAAACGATTTTTTCTAAGTTCTATCATTACTTCTTCTAAACGTGATGTTAAAAATAGTAAATATAATGTACCTTGATTTTTTAGATTTCTTCTAATTGCAGGTATTAGTTTATCTAATGTTAACTCACTTTCATGCTTTGCGAGCGCTTTATATTGGTTTACACATTTAGCATCTTCTTTTGTTTTAAAATAAGGAGGATTACATACTATTACATCTACTTCTTCCCCTTTATATGTAATAATATCATCATGAATTAATTCATAATTAGTAACATTGTTTATGTCCAAGTTTTTACGTGCAAGTTCTAAGGCCTTTTCATTGATTTCTAAACCTATTAATTTTTTTGGCTTTGATAAACTTGCATAAAGAAGTAATGCCCCATTATTAGTCCCCATATCTAAAACAACGTCTTTGTGAAGTATTTCCATAAAATTGCCTAATACCATTGTATCAGTATTAATTCTAAACATTTCATCATCCTGATAGACTGTGATTTCAGGATGTGCTGGTAAATAATCTTTTGTAATACTCATATTAGCTATACCTTTCAAGTGGTATAACTTTACATCTTACTAAGACTGCTATTAGTAAAGGAATTATTACTAATTGAATAATTATACCAGGCCAAGCATTAACAAAAGCTCCTGCGATAAATGCTTGATAATTAAATTTCATTGTATTATCAATTAAGGTGAATATATATCTAGTTAATCCCCAACAGACTCTACCTACTAGCATTGCTGTGATAAGGCTAATATATATATATGCAATACTTATTCCAAAATTATTATTTTTATTTTTCTTAGTTAATATATTATATAATAAACCTGAAACTAAACCATATATAGCAAGTTCAACAGCCATTGCGGCTGCTATTGGATATAGTGGTGGCATTATGAACATTACTGATCTAAGTAGTGGTGTAACTAAGCCTATAACAAGGCCATATATTGGACCACATACAAAACCGCATATAATAACTGGTATATGCATTGGACAAAGCATATTTCCTATTTCTTTTATTTGTCCGGTAATAAATGGGAGGACTAAACCTAGTGCAAGGCACAATCCTGATATACATATCTTACTAATTATAATTTTATGTTTCATTAATTCACCAACTTTCTCTTTTATTATACTGAATCATCTATTTTTTTTCAATTGATTTACTAATGTTGAAAAGTAATGAACACTTCATTTACTTATTAAAAATGTCTCTGAAGAAAACAGTAAATACTTTTCATTCATATCTACTATCTACTTTAGAGACATATGTATTGATGTAGTCTTTTACATTTCTTCTATATGATATATGTAATCTAATGTTTTTAAAGCTGCTATAATTTCTTTATGAGTTTTATACTTTTTTAGTTCATTGCTTACAA
This sequence comes from uncultured Mollicutes bacterium, assembly GCA_900538885.1. Taxonomy (GTDB): domain Bacteria; phylum Bacillota_I; class Bacilli_A; order ML615J-28; family CAG-313; genus UMGS75. The sequence continues at coordinate 6,341 of UQAI01000041.1, read as the reverse complement.
TTGATACAGAAACTGTGTAAACACTTAAACCTGAATTGATATATGCAGGGTTGGTTTCTATATCATCAATTCTTAAACCAAGTTCTCTTACTGTAGTTGTAAATTCTTTTAGATATGTTACATTTTTTAATTCTAAATGAATTTCAAAATGATTGGAGTGATTCTTTAAATAAACTTCAAGAATTGGAAATAATGATAATACAAATATAAAAGCAACAAAACAAATTAATACAACTGTATAATATCCTGTACCAATTAGTAGGCCAATAATCGCTGAACCCCATAAACCAACTGATGTAGTTAAACCTTTGATTTGATTTTTAGAACTGTATAATATTGTGTTACTGCTAATTATAGCAATACCAATTATCATTGCTGCAGATATTATCCAAAAACCAGTTGTATTGTTTTTCATTAAAACTAAATCTAGGATCATCGCAAGTGTTGAACATAATGACACTATAATAAAAGTTCTAAGTCCTGCAGCATGTCTTTTACTTGAACGTTCGCAACCTATTATTGCAGCAAGAATTATTGATAATCCTATCTTTAACAATATACTCCAAATATTATTCTCCATTGACCAAGTTCCTAAAAACTTCGCAATGGGATCAACAAAAACTTCTTTTCCCATTTTTTACCTCCTATTTCTTTGATTAATTAAATTACCATGTCGATAACTTGCAAGATTATATTCATCAGCTGCTTCAGTAAATGCAACTTCATCTTCATTTAACTCAAGTTCTCTTGCTGGCAATTGTTTTTGAATATCTTTTACTCTTTCAATTAATATTTCAACATCAGTTTTCTTAGTTCCATCTTCATTTAATTCTTGAACAGTTGTTATGTCCTCAATATTATTTGAATATGACTTAGATAAATATAGTGATAATTTTGCACATGCTGGTCCTATTAGTTCATATAAAACACTTGATGCTAAAATAATTGTTTCTAAATCTTGTCCTTGTTCTCCCCCTAAAGTTCTCGCTCCTAGTGCCGCAAGTCCTATGGCCACTCCAGCTTGTGGTATTAAAGCGAGTCCTAAATAATTTCTAACACTTTTATCTTTTTTGACCGATAAACATCCTAAATATGCACCACCATATTTACCAATAATTCTAACTATAAAATACAAAATACCAACCACAATTAATGGGACACTACCAATATTACCTGTTGAAGAAACTAATGCATCAAGTTTAAAGTTTAAACCCGACCTTACAAAAAACAATAATAATATTGGTGGTGAAAAATAATTTAATTGCTTAAATAACTTATCATCATCTGTGGTATTAATATATATTGTACCCATTGCCATACATCCAAGTAATGGTGATTGACCTAAAATAGCACAAAGACCACAAAATGCAAATATTAATGCAATTGCAATAATTAATCTATTATCTTTTGTTCTCTTTTGTGTCATTAAGAGTTTCATAATTACACCAAAGAAAGCACCAAGTAGTAATATTCCAATATTAATGATAATTGGTATTACTACATCTTTAAAACTAAAACTACCACTTGTTGATCCCACCGCAACCGAAATAGCAATACTATACGCTACTAAACCAACAATATCATCAAGAGCTACTACTTGTAATAATGTATCAACAAAATCACCTTTCGCTCCTGTTTGCCTAATTGTCATAACAGTTGAGGCAGGAGCTGTTGCGGCCGCAAGAGCAGCAAGAACTATTGAAAATGCTAAGTTTAATCTCAAGATACAAAACATTACTATAAATATTACAACTGAAGCCATAAGTGATTCAAACAAAGTAATCACAACAACTTTTCCACCATTTTTCTTTAAGACAGCAAGTTTAAAAAATTCACCAGTACTAAAGGCAATAAAGGCAAGAGCAATATCCGATAAAAAGTCCATACCATCAATTATCTTTGTTGGTATAAGATTTAAAACATATGGTCCCATTAAAATTCCTGCCACAATATAAGCTGTAACATTTGGCAGTTTCAATTTTTTAGTAATTCTTGTCATCAAAAATCCGCCAAATAACATTACCGCAACCGACATAATAATAAGTGCTACATTGGATTCTACATTCATCTTTTCAAAAACACTTACTTTAGTCATTATCCTTAATAAATTATTCATATTTTCCCTCCCTTCTTGAAATATTTTAATTCTTGTGCTATAATTATATCACCTTTTTACTATAAAGTAAAATTATTGTTTTTTAGGTAACTATAAATATTTTTTATGGAGGATATAATGATTGACTTAAAAGTTAAAACTTTACTCACTGTAGCAGAGGAAAAAAATTTCACTAGAGCAGCTGAAAAATTAAATCTTACTCAACCAGCTGTAAGCCATCAAATAAATTTACTTGAGGAAGAATTAAACACCCAAATATTTATTAGAAAAAAAGGTGATATTTTGCCAACACAATCTGGGGAGATAATTATTAATTATGCAAGGCGTATTAACGCAATGTACAATAAATTAAAAGATGAAATTACCGATTCTAATCGTCATATTAACATTAAACTTGGTATTACCCACACTGCTGAAAGTAATCAAATAACAGAAATCATTGGATTATACTTGAAAGAAAATCCTGAAGTGAAAGTAACTATTATTACAGATACTACCAAAGAACTATATAAAATGGTTGATAACTATGAATTAGATTTAGCAATTGTTGATACTAAATATAATTATGAAAGCCTTGATTTCATTTTGCTTGATAGTGATTATTTAGTTTGCGTATTAAGCAATAACAACAAACTCGCTGAAAAAGATGTAATTACCATCGATGAACTACGAGATGAAAATTTAATACTTCGTCTGCCTAGTTCCACTACAAGAAAATTATTTTCAGCAGCCCTTGAATCAATTAACGAATCACTTGATAATTTTAATATTTGTATTGAAGTTGATAATATCGCTACTATAAAAGATTTAATAAGAAAAGATTTTGGCGTATCCGTACTTGCAAAAAGCGCTTGTATGGATGAGGTAAAAAAGCATAAGCTTACAATTTTGCCTATTGAAAACTTAAGTATGCTACGTCAAAACTATATTATTTATAATAAAGACTTTCCTTACCAATCAGCTGTAAATAGGCTTGCTGAAAAGTATGTAGATGAAACAAATAAAGTAGGTATATCAAAAGAAAAAATCTAGGTTCATAGTGAACACTAGATTTTTTGACATTAGTCATCAATTAATTCTTCTTTCATTAAAAGAAGTATTTGTTTCTGATATTCTATATCATTTTTATGTTGTGATTCAAAATTCTTTAGAAATTCATTAGTATATATATATATCTTTTCATTAGTATTTTGAACTGCATAAAAATTATAATAATCAGCGTTAGTAGGTAACTCGGCTTCTGCTTCTTTTAGGTAATTTAATATAGTTATAACATCTGCGTATACTTTGTTATATAATTCATTAGTCGATTTCTCTATCTTTAATAAAGTTGACTCTCCCACTGTGCATTCAATCGTTAAACTTGTTATTTCCTTAACTACCTCAAGATATTCATCCACGTTATTTTCTATAGATAACTTATACATTAATCTTTTTTTAGTAAATAACTCTTTCTTTTTTTCTGTAAGGGTGATCAACATTTGTTGATAAGGAGAGTCTTCAAGAATAAAGTTTTTCTCATAAATGTCTTGGGCATTTTTATATGTTTCTAAGAATAAATCATATAATTTGTTGTATGCTTCTATTTTAAGTTGATATGAGGAGTCTAATCCATTTATGGCATTTTTGATTAATTCCTGTTCGGTTAACTGCATACTTTGTCTTTTCGTTTCAATATATAATTCTTCTAGTTTAATACTTGTAAGGTTTTTAACCTCTAGTTGATATAGTTTAATTTCATTTAGTAGTTCATCATAGGTTAAATTTTCAATTTTATCACTAGTAAGTATTGGATTACGTCTCTTAACTTCTTCCTTTAATTCATTAATTGTTAAACCATTACATACTTTAATTTCTGCTTCAATATTGTTGTCACTACAAGCATTAACTATACTTGTTTCTAATTTTTCTTGTACTTTGTTTGATGTTTTGTTGTCTTTACTACTTATGGTAAGAGTGATTTTATTATCTTTATTTTCCATTAAGTATTTTGTTTGCGTTTCTATTGAGACAATTTTATTAACAACATTGCTAATATCTTGGCCTATTACATTTTCACCTTCAATAATCATTTTACCTTCATCGTTATTTCCATGAATTGACAACACTTGGTTTTTTTCGTCTATAACCATAGTGATGCTGGGATTGACATCCATGGTAATCATTGCATAATATTGCTCAGTTTTGGTAACAATTGTTTTTTTATTATTAGTAAAACCAAATGTAGTAACTGTTATAAGCATTAAGGTTAAGACAAATATACAAGCATATGACCATTTAAATGTAAAAATGAAAGGTTTTTTGGGAGTGATGTCATTTTCTAAATAGATACGATTACGTAATTCTTCGGTTGGATTTGTATCTACTAACTCATTTTTTAATCGTTTTTTTAGTTCTTTTTCAAACTTACTCATATATTTACCTCCTTTCTTAATATTTCTAATCCATCATAGTAAAGTCCTTGAACTTTACCAATAGTCATTCCAGTTATTAAAGCAATATCTTTAAACTTATAATCATAAATAAATCTTAAAATCATAATGTGAATTGTATCTTCGTCTAAATAAGCATTAAATAAATCTAACATTTCCGTGTGATTATTGTCATTAGCTTTGTAATTTGTTATTATCTCATCATCGTGTAACACATCTTTATGTTTGTCCCTTGTTACATAATTACAAGCAGTATTTCGTGTAATCATGCAAATCCATTCTTTCAGTTTCCCCTTATCGACATATGTATCAAGAGAATTAAGTATTTTTGTAAAAACTTCACTTACGATATCTTCGCTATCTTCTTTGTTTTTGGTATATGAATAAGCTATATGATATACAAGTTTTACATAATCATTATATAGTTTTTGAATAGCACTTTCATCTCTTTGTTTTAACTTTTCATAAAAGTCTTTCATACTTAATTCCTTGAGCCTTTCGTTATATACTACTATGAATAGTTACTTATATTTTACTTTATTATCTTACTTTTTGTTAATTGATGCTTTTAATTCTGCTTTTTTATCAGCAAGTGCTTGGTCAATTTTTGCAATATCATCAGCATGAGCTTTTTCAAATGTTTCAAAATAGTTGTCTTTAACTTCATTCATTGCTTTTTCTAGTTCATTAGCTTTATCAGTTAAAATTTGTTCTACATCTTTAGTTAAAAGTGTTTTATCAATTGTATTAAATAATTCTTCAGCTTGTTTTAAGTAGCCAATTACTTTGTCGAAGCCTTCAATTGCTTTATTACCAGTTTCAATATAAGCTTGTTCAAATTCTTCGTATTTTGCCTTTAAATTTTCTAGATTCTTAATTTCAACTTGAAGTCTTGTATCGCCTATTTCAAGAGAAGCAACAAATGATTTTTGTTCAAGGTATTTAATCTTTGAATCACGCATTAAAGTAAGAGCTTGTTGATATGCAGAATCAGGAGAAATTAATGCATCATATTTAACTTGTTCTACTTGATCAATAACTTTACGATATGCATTGACTGCATCTGCATAAGAATTATAAAGAACTGTATATGCAGAACCTAATCCTTTAATAATTTTGGTGGTTTCTTCTCTTTGAGCAAAAGAGATTTCATATTCTTTAGCTTCGAAATATAATTTCTTCATTTCTTCAGAAATAAGTTGAGCTGTTTCAATACGTCCAACTGCAAGAGCTTTAATTAAGTCTTCTTCAGACATTTCAGCAACTTCTTCTTCAGTGTATGTAGAATATTTAACAACAAGTTTTCTTAAATCCTCAATAGCCATTGCTTTTACTTTTTCAACGCCTGCTTTGATGCCACTATCTTCTAAGAATTTCTTTGTTGATTCTACTAGCTTATCATTTAATTTTTTCGCATATTCAGAATCACCAGATACAGAAATTTTAACATTATTTGGGCTTGCCTCTACTTCACCTTTTACAAGATATCCAGTTTCGGTTGATACATTAACTATTAGTTTCACTGCATCTTCAACTGTTTTACCAACAATTGCTTCACCTGAAATAATAATTGCACCATCATCATTGAGTGCCGTAACAGATACTACTTTTTGATCTTCATCTACTATTAACTCAATACTTGGGTTAATGTCAACTGTAACTCTAGATGTTTCCCCTTTTTCATCTTTTTTACATGATGTAAAACCTAGTGCACATGAAAAGGTTAAAACAAGCACTAGTAAACCTTTAATTAATTTTTTCATAATCATTAGTCCTTTCTTTTATTTTTTATC
>UQAI01000040.1 GCA_900538885.1 uncultured Mollicutes bacterium | reverse complement strand
AAACCCATTAATCTAGGGCACAATTTTGTGCACGATGATTGACAAACCGTCATTTCCTATTTATATTTTTTATTTCATTCTCATTGTTTTATTAGTATCATTTATGTTATAATGTTTTAGGTGATGATTAATGATAAAGTATCCAAACGGAATGACAAAGACTACGGTAGTAGAAACTAAAAACAAAAAGAAAGATGTTAGAAAATCACATTTAGGTGTTGATTTTGAAGATTTAATTAATGAAAGTAATCAATACTATTTGTCAAAAAATGTTGCTAGTATTTATAAAAAACCAACTCCTATTCAAATTGTTAAAGTAGAGTACCCATCACGTAATAAAGCTAGAATTACTGAAGCATATTATCGGATGCCATCTACAACCGATTATAATGGAATTTATAAAGGAAAATACATTGATTTTGAAGCTAAAAGTTGTCACTTTAATTCTTTTCCTTTTAAAAACATTTATGACCATCAAATTAAACATTTGGAAACTGTACAAACAATGGGTGGGATTTCATTTTTAATAATTGAATTTAGCCTTCATCATGAAGTATTTTTACTACCAACAACTGATCTTGTAAACTTATATAATGAATCTTTAAAAGATGGACGTAAAAGTATACCATATGAATATTTTAAAGAGCATGCTTATCAATTAAAGTTAGGTTTTAATCCACGCATTAACTATTTGGATGTTGTTGATATATTAATAGAAAAAGCAAATAATAATTTGGGTTAATCCCATTTTACTATTTGCTTATTTTTTATTTAGTGCCAAAGATTCGATCACCACAGTCACCAAGGCCTGGAACTATGTAACCTTTTTCATTTAATTTTTCATCTTTCGCCGCAAGGTATATATCAACGTCAGGATGATGTTTCTGAATATTTTCAATTCCTACATCTACACCTACTAAACCGATATATACTATTTTTTTCGCGCCCTTAGTTTTTAGAATATTAATGGCTTCAACTGCACTTCCACCAGTAGCTAGCATTGGATCAACAAGAAAGACAATACCATCTTGAATTGTAGGAGGAAACTTAGCATAGTATAATTCTGGTTTTAAAGTTTCTTCATTTCTAAATAATCCAATATGACCTATTTTTGCGGTGGGAAGTAAATTATGAATTCCATCAACCATTCCAAGTCCTGCTCTTAAAATAGGAACAATAACAAGTTCAGAAGATAGTTCATATCCCACTGCTTCAGCAATTGGTGTATGAATTTTAGTTTCCCTAACTGGTAAATCTCTTGTTACTTCATAGGCCATAAGTGCTGATATTTCATTTAAAGCTTCACGGAAATCCTTAGTGTTAGTTTCTTTTTCTCTCATTCTTGATAGTTTATGATTAATTAGTGGATGGTTAAATATTACTACTTTACTCATGGTGCATTCTTCCTTTCATTGTCATAGGCGTTGGAATAACGATACCTAATCGCCAAAATTTACGGTACTCAGTTTTTTATGTCGTTTCCTTTCCTCTCTCCATGTTTAAGGTCATATGAGCGGACCGTATCTAACTATGAAAAAAGTTTTTCTCTTACTTTTGTTTCGATTTCTTTACATAATTCAGGATTTTGTTTTAAGAGTTCTTTTACGTTTTCACGACCTTGACCTAAACGATCTCCATTATATGAAAACCAAGCTCCACTCTTTTCAACAATATCTGCATTAACTGCTAAGTCTAAAAGTTCTCCTTCATGAGAAATTCCTTTACCGTAAATTAGATCAACATCTGCTGTTCTAAATGGAGGTGCCACTTTATTCTTTACAACTTTAATTCTTGTAGTATTTCCGATTGGTTCAGTACCAACTTTAATTTGGTCGACTCTTCTTATATCTAAGCGAATTGTTGCATAGAATTTTAAAGCACGACCTCCTGAAGTAGTTTCAGGACTACCAAATAATACACCAACTTTTTCACGAATTTGGTTGATAAAGATTGCGACTGCTTTTGATTTGGCAATTGCACCAGCAAGTTTACGCATTGCTTGACTCATTAATCTTGCTTGTAAGCCAACATGACTTGCTCCCATATCACCTTCTATTTCTGCTTTAGGTACAAGAGCAGCAACTGAGTCAACTACAATAATATCAATTGCATTACTTCTAATTAATGCTTCAACTATTTCTAAGGCTTGTTCACCATCATCAGGTTGTGATAAAATTAGATTATCAATATCTACACCTAGTGCTTTTGCGTATACAGGATCTAGGGCATGTTCAGCATCAATGAAAGCTGCATAGCCACCTTTTTTTTGTGCTTCAGCAATTGCATGAAGAGCAAATGTTGTTTTACCACTAGATTCAGGTCCATAAATTTCAATTATTCTTCCTTTAGGATAACCACCAACACCAAGTGCTGCATCAAGAGCTATTGAACCTGTTGAAATTACTTCAAGTTTTTCTTGAGCACGATCACCAAGTTTCATAATTGAGCCTTTTCCATAATTCTTTTCAATGGTCTTAAATGCTTCTGCAAGGGCCTTCTCTTTGGCTGGATCTTTTGATGGTTCAATATCATCCATATTAAGTTGTTTTACTTTTGCTTCTGCCATTTACTTTTCCTTTCTAATTCTTTTTAGAATTCTTTTTCTTATTATTAACGTTTTCTGATAATACATCTTTATTTTTGGCTAAATAATCCCAACCACTAAAAATTGTCGCAACAAGTGTCGCATAAATAAGGATTAAGCCGATTGTATCATAAAGTATATAACCACTTTGTTTTGATGAATGAGCAATTCCCAAGAATAAATATATTAAAGTTATAAATTGGATAGTTGTTTTAACTTTCCCCCACATACTTGCGGCGATAACTTTATTATTCTCAACTGCGATTAAACGCATACCTGAAATAATGAACTCTCTTGCTAAAATTATCGCAAGCATCCACCAGCTAAATAATCTATTACCATATGTATTTGATTGATCCATTAAGATAACAAATCCTGTTACTACAAGCAATTTGTCAGCTATAGGGTCTAAAAATTTTCCAAAATTAGTTACTAGATTATATTTTCTTGCAATTTTTCCATCAAGAAAATCAGTTATAGAACCAATAAATATTAAAATTAAAATTATAAAATTAGATATTGTTAAAGCATCCATTCCTTCGAATATCGGTGTACGCCATGCTCTAATTCCGTATACTATCATAATTATAGGGATTAGCAATATTCTAAAAATTGTTAGTTTATTAGGTAAATTCATTTTCATCCCACCTTGTTTTTATTTAATAGAATTATATCATAAAAACAAGAAAATTGCAAGCATACAGTTATTAATTATCACTACACTTATATAATACGTAATAATTTCTTTATTTCCATTTTAAAAAGCACCAAATGGTGCTATCTTAATTTATTTGTAAATTTTTCGATTATTCCATCAATTCCATTTGCAATTTTATTTATTAAACCTTCTTTAGGTTTTAACGTTTTTGGTTCATAATTATTATCGGGTAAAGTTATTTCTTCTTCAAATTCATTTTTAGCATCTTCAAACATTTTACTATAATTATGATAACTTCCACCAATATTAATACCTATTAGAAAAAAAACTAAAATTAAGAATATGACTACTACTTTTTTCATATTATTCAGTTTTTCCTTCTAGTACCCCATAGTGAACTGCGAAGTTTATTCCACTTGCTATTATCTTTGATAAATCTTCAATATCTTCATCTACTTCTTTAGGAGTTACCATTAAATTATATCCTGTAGGTGATAATATATCATACATTAGTGCATGCTTTTCATCTTCACTAAGTAAACCAATTTGACCCATTAATAATTCTTTTGCATTATTATCACTATTAGTTCCTTCTTTAAGTAAATAGTTTATCACATAATTTATTGTATCATTTGTTATTGTAACAGCATCAACTACTGTTGGTACCCCTACCGCAAGAACTGGAATTCCTACTGTTGCTTCACTTAATTCTTTGCGTTTATTACCTACACCCGATCCAGGGCTTATCCCGGTATCTGTTATCTGAATAGTTTTATTTACTCTTTTTGTGGAGTTAGACGCAAGGGCATCAACAACAATCATGTAATCCACATCTATTTTTTCTTTAACTGCTTTAATTATATCAAATGTTTCAATTCCAGTAGTTCCCATTACCCCAGGAGAAATTGCACTAACTTCACTAAAACCTTCACTGACACTATTCATTTTAAATAAATGCCTTGTAACAATTACATTATCCATAACATACGGACCAAGAGCATCAGGTGTTACGTTGATATTACCAAGTCCTACAAGTAAGCACTTTCCTTTTGAAAGCTTTTTTTGAATAATAAATCTTTTAATAATATTCCCAACGGCTTTTTCAATATTTTCACAAATTGTCAAATCATGAAAATCAATATTTTCTAAATCTATTGTATAATAAGTTCCTACCTTTTTATTTATTATTTTTGAAGCATTTGGGCCTATCACACTTTTATAAATGGGAATATCATATAATTTTTCATCGCTTTGTACAAGATCAGGTAAATCAGTTTGATGATTTATTACCTCATCATAAGCTAAGTCAGTTCGCACATTCCATTTTTGATGGTCTCTTAAATTTTGTTTATTCATAAGTATCACCTCTTTTTTATTTTGGCCAAACTTTACTATTTTATTATTTTTTTTGCATTAAACGTTATTTTTTTTTAGATTAATGGTATAATAACTATACTAATAAATACAAGGAGGATAACTATGGCTCTTACTAAAGATGATGATCTCATATATTTATTTACGGGAACTTCAGAAGTTTTTATTAAAAATAGAATTAAACGTATTCTTCAAAGTTATAACAAGCAAGAATATACTGTCATAAAATATGATATGGAAACAACATCGCTTACAACCGTTATTAATGATGCTATCACTTTTCCTCTACTTGAAGATTTGAAGGTAATAATTTTACGTAATCCAACTTTCCTCACTAAAAATAAAGAAGATATTCCTCAAGATGTTAAAGCATTCATAAAATATCTTAAAAATCCTAGTGAAACAACTGTATTAATGATTGATGCGGCTAACATTAAAATTAATCAATCTAATGAAATTTATAAAATATTAAAAAACGTTGCTTTAATCATTAATTATGATGAATCACAAGAGATTGAATTGAAGGGTTGGGTAATTAGAAGTTTTGCTAGTAATGGAATCGAAATTAAAGAGGAAGCTCTTAATACTTTTATGAATTATCTTAACAACAACCAAATAAGAATGGAACAAGAAATCGATAAACTTTCCACTTATGTTGGTAAAGGTGGAACTGTTAGTGCCGATGATGTTAAAAATGTGGTAACTAAAGATTTATCTAATGAAGTATTTAACCTTATTAAAGCTATTGTTGATCATAATCATATAGCTGTATCAACTATCTATCAACAATTAATTGCTAATACCAAGGATGTTATGGGAATTATTTCAATGATAAATAATAGTTTTATTGAAATGTTAACTATTAATAAATTATTGAAAGTAGGACATTCACAAAATGATATTGCTAAATTTTTTAATGTAAGCCCTGGTCGTGCTTTTTATATGGTTAAAAATGCGAAAAGTTTTAAGATTCATGATTTAGAGAACTATATTAAAAAAATGGCTGATTTAGATTACAAAATTAAATCAGGACAAATTGATCGTTCAATTGGTTTAGATTTGCTAATTGTCCAATTATAAATTAAAGAGGTTCGATGTACAATCAAACCCCTTTTTTCTTTAGATCTTCACTAAAGTGTTTAGTAATCGCAAGATATATTAAATATATATATGGCATTCCTAAATTAGTTTCAATTAATGAATTAATAATTAATGTTTTAACACTCATTTCATTCCAAGGCCTAATGCCATTAATTAATAAAGCTAGTTCCCAACCAAGTTGTACCGTAATACCAATAGCATTGAGTAATAATATATTATAAACTTTTTTCTTACCAAACATATCATATATAATTAAAGCTCCATATCCAATTACTAAAATTAACGCCATAACCCAGTGATATTCATTAGTGGTACGTATTGTTATAATATTACTAGCTCCACCCATTTTAGAAAGAATAGGTACAACCAACCACCATCCTAATATAAGGAGTGTATAATGCAAAAAATATTTATCCTTTTTTAAAGCTAGCCAAATAAACGCAAAATTAGTAATTCCGTAACTTAGTGACATCCAAGTAAGAATTAAAAATGTCATTCCTTCATTCTGTAAAATCATTTCACCATCTTTAATTATATATATACTTCTCGACTTTAAAGCTAAATAGAAAATGCCAAAGTCTACTACTAAATATAAAATTCCTCCAAATAATGCAAAAAGTAATGTTAGTCTATTTTTTTTAAAAAATAAAATTAAGCATAAAGTAATGATAAACAAACTATCTAAAATTATGTATGCTAAATTAAAACTTCTAGTTGGTGTAATTTGATTTAAAATATTCATAATATGCCTCTCACTATTATTTGTAAGAATATTTTATCATATTATTTTTCAAAAAACCTAAATCCAGCATTATTATTTCAGATATTATTCTCAATCAAAAAAAAGATACAATAGCGCTATATGTTATTGTATCTTTTATACTAATGATTATATTTATTTAATTGGCACTTGAATTTCTGTTAGGTAATCTTCTTCTTTTTCTTTATTCCAGCATCCATCAATGTAACGTTCACGAGGTAACTCAGCCATTTCTAAGTGATGTTCTTGTAAATACTTCATAACTTGAGTATATGTATTTGCTAAATTCTTGTATGCACCATGATGATAAATTGATGCAACTTTAACTGATGGAAGATTCATAAATTTAATTTTTTCATTTTCTTTTCCTTTTTCAGCTACTGCTTCAGAATATCTGATCTTAATATTTTCATCTGTAGGTTTACCATCTAAATAAGTAACAAAACAATAATCTTCAAGGCTACATTTCAAATTTGGATTAATTGAATGGCAATCTTTAGATGTTTGTACTACAAATTCATTTATTTGAGAGTAGTCTTTAACAGTTCCTTCTTCATAATAAACTACACACGCAGGTGTCATTTTAATTGTAATTTCATTATTCATAATCTTCTCCTCCAATAGTAATATAATTTTTTGGAGTTGGTTTTCATTTTGCTTAATTGTTTCAAGAAGTTCTATTTTTCTTTTATTTAGATAATCATCTAACTTACCGCCATTTAATACAGCTTTTATGTCTTTAATTGATAGGCCTAATTCACGTAAAGACATAATACTAACGAATTCATCTAATTTTGTATATTCATAATAACGATAGTTAGTATCTTCATCAACATAACTAGGAAGGAGTAATCCTTCTTTCTCATAGTATCTTAGGGTTTTAACAGTAGTTTTTGATAAAATAGAGAACTCACCAATTTTCAGCATTATTCCACCTCCAAAAAGATTTTATTCTATACTCTTAGGGGAGAGTCAAGCAATTTGACTTTTTATTTAAATAATAAATAAGATGCCTATTAATAAGACATCTTATAATTTTCTATTAATCAATAAATATGATACATTTTTGATTTTTATCATTTAGACCAACTCTAATCATATCATTTTTAACAAGACGAGCAAACTTATGCAGTTTAATTACTTTATCAGAAGTATATCTATCATCTCCAACAAATACCCATATTGCGGTATATGTTGAATTTGGATGTGTTATCACCATATCAGTGGTATCTATTTCCATATATATAAAATTATTATAACATGTTAATAAAATAATCATTTTAACTATATAATATAAATCCAAAAATAAAAATGCAAGGCAATTTACCAATGCAATAATAAACAAAATAACACTATAACTCATTGTTAATAAAGAGGCATAAATTAATGTTAAAATAATTAGCAAGATAGAAAACATCATTATAAAATGTCTATAAAATGAATATTCCACCGTATTATAAATTTTAGGATTGGTTTTGAACATATTGCCTCCATCTATGCCTCTCATCATTAAGTTTATATTTAAATGAATATTAGCACTTTTAATCTTATTATAAAACAACAGCTAAAAAAAGTCAACTTTTTAGTTTTTATACTGAAGAAAAATACCTTATTTAGGATTGAAATAAATCAAAACATCCAAAATAAGGTACATTTTTTAACTGCTCCAGTAAGTTAAAAAAATAGTAATTTCACGCGATTTATGGTATAATTTATATTTGAGGTGATTTTATGAAAGAAACATCATCATATAATAAACAACAAAAGTTGACTATTATGCAGTTTTTTCTAGAACTACCTAATTTTATTGCAGTTTTACTTTCCGCAATATTTTCAGGATCATTAATTGTTTGGTTAGATCTTATTGATTCACTAGGTGGTATTTTTGGTGAAGGCGTGGTTATGACTCAATCCCGTAAACTTAGTAAAGACCTAAAATTTAAGTACAATTATGGAGTTGGTAAGGTTGAAGCATTAACAACAATACTCTGCGAAGGTGTTGCGATTGGGGGACTCGTATGTATAATGATAATTTCAATTATTGAAATTATCAATCCTGCTAAACCAAGTGACTTAATCATTTATGTTGTAATACTAAAAATAATAAATGTTTTACTTGATTTATTCTTTGTTTATAAACAATATAAGATTAAAAAAGAATCATCTAGTAAGATTATTAAACGTGAATTTGTATCTAATATAGGTGCGTTAGCTTTTGATGTGGCAACCCTACTTTCACTTCTTTTCATTTGGTTATTTAGAAATTTCTTATTTTCATGGTATATTGCACCAATATTAAGTTTAGTAATTGCGATTGTCTTTACTTTCTTTTACAGTAAACACATTAAAAATGCGATTGATGAATTGTCAGATAAAACCCTTCCTGAAAATCTTCAATTTAAGATCTTAAAGGTTTTAGCACATCATCAACAAGAATATGAATATTTTGATAATGTTAAATCTCATTATAATGGTTCTGAACTTATAATTGATATAGTTATTTGCTTTTTTGATGATACACCATATAAGGACATTGCACAGTTTCAAAAAACACTTCAAGAAGAACTAACAGGCGTTCTTGGCGAGTGTGTTGTATCCTTAATTATATAACAACTAAGATTAGTAATGTTAGTTCCATTGACTTTATGTGATAACTATATTATAATGAAGACAATATAAAACATTGGCGTTTAAAGGATAAATAGAAATGGAAACAAATGATCGTCTTGTAATGGATAAAATACTAGAATGAGCAAAACAAGAGTTTTTGAAAAAAGGTTTAGTCGTGCTTCACTGAATGATATTTCTGTAAAAGCAGGAGACGCAACCGGAACACTTTATGGAAAATTCACAGATAAAGAAGAACTATTTAGGATAATAGTACAGGAATCAGCTGCTAGATTATATAACTATTAAAATAAAATGTATCTATTGTAATAAAGGAACTATGATTCCTATAAGTCATTTAAAGAAATAATATTATAACAATTAATTCACACTTTTTAAATAAAAGAACCTGAAAAAAAATTTTACTAAGTGGTTCTAGTTTTAATCATACAATATACTTTTGAAGTCCTCTATTAGGACTTTTTTTGTTGTTAACCATAAAAATGGAATTTCCTTATAAATAAAAAATAAGAACAAACAAAAGCCTTGATTAATGTGCTTTCTCAAATGTGATTGAATGAATATCTAGATATATTTTTGATAATCTTAGTAGTATTTTATATTGTGATGTTTTAAATAAAATGGAATTTTTTTTCAAAAACCCCATTTTATTTAAATGACCTTTTATTCTAATTCAAAGGCTCCAGTATATAATTGATAATATTCGCCTTTGTCTTCTAATAGTTTTTGATGTGATCCTCTTTCAATAATTCTACCATGGTCAAGTACCATTATGACACTTGAATTACGGATTGTTGATAAACGGTGCGCTATAACAAAAACTGTACGTCCTTTCATTAAAGCGTCCATTCCTTTTTGAACGATTGCTTCAGTTCTTGTATCAATTGATGAAGTTGCTTCATCTAAAATCATAACGGGGGGATCAGCAACTGCAGCTCTAGCAATCGCTATTAATTGACGTTGACCTTGAGATAAGTTAGTACCATTATTAGTTAAATAAGTATTATAACCCTCTGCCATTTTATTGATAAAATCATCAGCTCCAGCAAGACGAGCTGCCTCAATACATTCTTCATCAGTTGCATCTAACTTACCATATCGAATATTATCAAGTACTGTACCTGTAAATAAGTTAGTATCTTGTAAAACTATTCCAAGCGAACGTCTTAAATCAGCTTTTTTAATTTTATTGATATTAATTCCATCATATCTGATCTTTCCGTCCGCAATATCATAGAAACGATTGATCAAATTAGTTATGGTTGTTTTACCGGCACCTGTTGCCCCAACAAAAGCTATTTTTTCACCAGGATTAGCATAAAGCGTAACATCATGTAAAACTAGTTTATTTTCTTCATATCCAAAGTCAACATCAAACATTTGAACCGCACCAGCAAGTTTAGTATATGAAACACTACCATCACTATGGGGATGTCGCCAAGCCCACATGCCTGTGCGTTTTTCAACTTCAACAATTTCACCATCTACTTCTTTAGCGTTGACTAAAGTTACATAACCTTCATCTACTTCTGATGGTTCATCAATTAGTTTAAAGATTCTTCCGGCACCAGCTAGACCCATAATAACTGAATTTAGTTGATTTGAAATTTGACTAATGTTACCAGTAAATTGTTTAGTCATATTAAGGAAAGCAAGAATAATTGTAATATCTAAGATTTTACCAGATAAACTTACATTTACTACGCCATTATACACCATCACTGCTCCAATAAAAGCAAGTGATGCATATAAGATATTACCTATATTATTTAAGATAGGCATTAACATATTGGCATAGGAATTAGCTTTATTTGCTTGTTCAAATAAATCATCATTAACTTTATCAAAATCTTTTAATGTTTCTTCTTCATGGGTGAATACTTTTATAACTTTTTGCCCGTTCATCATTTCTTCAATGAAACCTTCGGTTTTACCAACCGCAGCTTGTTGAGCAATAAAATATTTTGAACTTCTTCCACCTATAACTTTAGTGATAAGCATAATTAAGATTACACCACCAATTACAATTAGAGTTAACCATAAACTAAAGTATAACATAATGAAGAATACACAAGTAATGATAATACCAGAAATAATAAATTGTGGAATACTTTGCGAAACCATTTGTCTTAAAGTATCAATATCATTAGTGTAATAACTCATAATATCACCATGGTTATTTGTATCAAAATATTTAATTGGTAAAGTTTGCATATGGTTGAACATTTCTTCACGCATTTTCTTTAAATAGCCTTGGGTTATTACCGCAAGTAATTGGTTATAAGTAATCCCTGCAGTAATTGATGCTAGATAGAAACAAATAAGTTTTATAACAATTGGTAAAATTTGGCTTGATAAAGCCGGCCAATCCCAAACATTAGTTTGCTTGGATTCTTCAATTGTATTTTTCAATATCTCTAATACTTGTTGCATAAATAAAGCCGGTATAGCTGATACTACCGCGTTAATCGCAATAAAGAATAATGTAATTGGTAATAAAACAGGATAACTCTTAAATAAAGATTTTAAAATTCTTTTTAATACACCTTTTGGTCTTGGTCTTTTATTCATTTGTATCACCTACCTTATTTTGAGAATCATATACTTCACGATAAATTTCATTGTTTGACATTAATTCATCATGAGTACCAATTCCTTCAATTATACCATTATTCATAACAATAATACGATCTGCATCTTCAACACTCGCAATACGTTGAGCAATAATAATTTTAGTAGTATTAGGAATATATGTGCTTAAACCTTTTCTAATTAAAGCATCAGTTTTAGTATCAACAGCACTAGTTGAATCATCAAAAATAATAATTTTGGGATTTTTTAGAAGGGCTCTCGCAATGCATAATCTTTGTTTTTGTCCACCTGATACATTACTACCACCTTGTTCAATGTAGGTATCATAACCATTTGGAAAGTTTATTATAAATTCATCAGTTTGTGCAAGTTTACATGCATGAACCATTTCTTCGTCGGTTGCGTCATTTTTGCCCCAGCGAAGATTGTCTTTAATTGTACCACTAAATAAAACATTTTTTTGAAGGACTACAGAAACTTGATTACGTAATACATCTAAATCATAGTCTTTAACATTAACACCGCCAACTCTAACTTCACCATCTGTTACATCATATAATCTTGATATTAACTGAATTAATGTTGTTTTAGCGCTACCAGTACCACCAATTATACCAATTGTTTCACCAGACGAAATATGCAAATTAACATCTTTTAAAATTATTTTACTATTTCCATATTTGAAATCAACATGTTCAAAATCAATTGAACCGTTTTTTACTTCCATCACTGGATCTACTGGATTAGTTATCGTACTCTTTTCATTTAACACTTCACAAATACGAACTGCTGATTCGGCTGACATTGTTAACATTACATAAATCATTGAAAGCATCATCAAACTCATAAGAATTTGAAAGCCATATGTAAGAAGGGCAGATAACTGATAATAGTTGACTTCAGTTGCTTTGCTTTTTACAATAAAGTATGAGCCTGCTGTAAGGATAAAGATCATAACTGAATTAAGACAAAACTGCATAATGGGATGGTTCCACGCTAAGATGCGTTCTGCTTTAGTAAAGTCTTGACATACATCGGTTGCGGCTACATCAAATTTTTGTTTTTCAAAATCTTCACGAACAAATGATTTTACAACTCTCATACCTTTAATATTTTCTTGAATTGAATTATTTAAATTATCATATTTTTTAAATACTTTTCTAAATAATGGCATTGCCTTTTTCGCAATCATTATTAGTCCAAATAGTAAAATTGGAATTACAAATACATAAATTAGTGCTGTTTTTCCCCCCATAATAAATCCCATTGTAAATGAAAAAATAAGCATAAAAGGACTACGAATTGCTGTTCTTATTAACATCATAAATGAAAATTGAACATTTGTTACATCTGTAGTAAGTCTTGTTACAAGAGATGATGTTTGAAACTTATCAATGTTTTCAAATGAATAAGTTTGAATTTTTCTAAACATATCTTTTCTTAAGTTTTTAGCAAATCCACATGAAGCGTTTGCACAAAACTTGCCTGCTAAGGCTCCACATGTAAGCGATAATAAAGCCATTACTACTAAGATTATACCATATAATGCAATAATCTTAAGATCTGATTTTTTGTTTAATTCTTCAAATAACTGCGAAACAATAAAAGGAATTGCACATTCCATTATTACTTCAAATAAAACAATAATCGGTGTTAAGATTGTTGGTTTCTTATACTCTCTAATACTTTTTGCAAGAGTTTTAAACATTTTTTCACCTCTTTCTTATTTACTTTCTAAATAGGTATTATACCATTTTTTTCAGAAATGTCAAATATTATAGAAAGAAAAAAATAACAATAACTTTGCAAGTATTGCTTTATT
>UQAI01000039.1 GCA_900538885.1 uncultured Mollicutes bacterium | reverse complement strand
TTTAATAAAAATGATATTCCATTTGTAATACTTACATTTGTGATGGTTTTAATTGGATATGGGTTTATTTCATTTATTCTTTTAATAAAAAATAAACGTGAAACGGATAAATTAAATCAAGAACTTAGCAAATTTAAGGAGCGTGATGAATAATGAAGAGAAAGTTACGTTTTGCCTTAATTATTGTGGGAGTGTTATTTATTTGTTTTAGTTTTGGTTTAAGGACTAATGCTCAAAATATTCAGGTAGTTGACGAATTTGAAGATATAAGTTTCACGACTATTCCAGTACTTACTAGTGATAAAAAATCAAAATGTATAGTTACTTGGAAAACTAATGCTGAAGTAAAGTATTTAAAAGTTTTATTAAAACTTCAAAACAATAAAGAACAGATTCCTTATGCTAGTGATCGTCAAAATACTTCTGGTACTTTTACTTCTAAAAAAACTATTGGTGATAAGTATTTAAATGTTTTAGAAATAGAAGTGGATAACAGTCAATTAGGTAACATTAAGATTAAATTTGATTATAGTTACGAAATGATTTTAGGTGATGCGAGTGATGATATCAAAACTTTTACTTATATATTTGTAACAGGTAAATGGGTTAAAAAACAACCAACACACATGGGGGTTCTTGCCGGAATATTTATTACATTTGTAGTTGTTATAGCAACCTATGTTATCATTGAAAATAGTCATCGTGAAGTAATGAATGATGAAAAAGAAGAAATCGAGGAATCAATTAATGAGTAAAGTATTTGGTGCGTATTTAGAAGATTATAATCTTATTAAATTAATTGTGCCAAACTCAGTTAACTTAAATGAGATTATCCTAAAAGATGATTACACAAGCCAAAAATTAGAAATAAAATCTTCAGAAACTTATGCTAATGAATTACATTTATTTTTAGAAAATACGGAAGAGATTTCATTTCAACGTGACTACTTTGTTATGGTGGGTAATTTGAATTATCATCTAAAAGTTGGTAAAGTCACTAGAACTAAAAGATTTGAAGATGAATTTTATTATGATGGTTCGCTCGGTGTTACCTATCACGATGATTTTACAGAGTTTAAAATCTGGAGTCCAGTATGTAAGGAAATAACTTTATGTTTGAATGATACGAAATATCCTTTAACATATCGCGATAAAGGAGTTTGGAGTACCAAAATAGACGGTGACCTAGATGGTGCGAAATACTATTATATAATTAGGGTTGACGATGATGAAATTAAAATTTTGGATCCGTATGCGGTAAGCGGAAATGCGAATAATCAATACAACTATGTTGTTAATTTGGAACGTACCTACCAAATGGAAAATGATTTTTTACTAGAGTTAGAACAAGATCCAATCGTATATGAAATGAACATAAGAGATATGGTATCAATGGTTAATGACCAAGACAGCCTTTATTTAAAAAATATTGATAATTTACGATATTTAAAGAATCTAGGTGTTACGCATCTTCAATTTATGCCTACATTTGCGTTTGGTGGGGTTGATGAAAATAAAAAATCAACAAAAGACGATAATTTTTCTTATAATTGGGGCTATAACCCAATTCAATATATGGTGCCATCTGGCTGGTATGCTAGTTCGCCAAATGATGCGTATGCGAGAATTAATGAGTTAAAAGAATTAATTGATAAAGCTCACCAATTTGGACTAGGCATTAATATGGATGTTGTCTTCAATCATGTTTATAACTATGAAACATTTTCGTTAGGACTCCTAGTGCCTGGTTATGTTTATCGTACAGATGAACGTGGATTTTTGATGAATAGTTCCTATTGTGGTAATGATTTAAGAACGGAAGCTAGAATGATAAGAAAATATATTTTAGATGTCATTTCATTTTATCAAAAATTTTACAAAGTTGATGGTTTTAGATTTGATTTAATGGGCTTAATTGATAATGAAACTATTTCTCTAGTAGTCGAAAAACTTAAAAAAGAAAATAAACTTTCGATGGTATATGGTGAGGGGTGGTATATGAATACAACTTTACCAATGCATTTAAATGCTAACCTTGGAAGTGCTAACAAATTACCTTTGGTTGCGTTTTTTAATGATTATTTTAGAAATATCATAGGCGGTAGTTTTAGTGGGAATAAAGGCTTTATTTTGGGTGATAACTTAGAAGCAGTTCAATTAAGAGATATGTTAATTGATGGATCTAAACTTACAATGCCGTTCTTATCTTATCATCAAAGTATAAACTATTTGGAATGTCATGATAACTGCACTTTATATGATAAAGTAGTTTATCGAACTGGTGATGATGCAAAAGCTAAACACGCATGTAAACTAGGTCTAGGACTAGTTATTATAAGTAGAGGTATTTCATTTATTCATGCCGGTGAAGAACTTATGCGTACTAAAAAAGGTGTGGATAATTCATACAATATGCTTGATGATATTAATCACTTTCCGTGGGAAAATTTAGGCACAAAATATGATTTAAAAGATTATGTCAAAAATTTAATTTTAATCAAAAAAATGAAAATATTATCATCATTAGATAGTATAACTAAAAAGGATAATTATTACGAATTACGATATAATAGGGGAGAGTATCAGTTAATAATTAAGAATAATTATGAAGATACATGTATTTATTTTTGTCCTGGCACGCACATTATTTTTGATGATGGGGAGCTTAAAGACGATAAAATTGAATCATTAAATACAAATATACCAGGAATTTGGATTTTGAAAAAATAGTGATAGTAGAAGAATAAAAACTATCACTTTTTAACTATGTAAAAAGGATAACTAAGCCAAATTAATAGGCAATAGTTATCCAATTTTTTATTCTCGTTCATTGATGACATCAATAATTTTTTGAGACATAATCTTGTATAATGGTATACAAGTTGAAACAAAGGTAATTATTATAACAAAACCAATAAGGAATAGTGGAGTACGATATGTAAGAGTATACATATAAAGTGGAATTAGATTGAGTTCATCAGTAATACCACTATTATAGAAACTAATTACATAATTAGCGAGGAATATAGAAATTCCATAAGCAATTAAAGTAACAAATAAGGCTTGAATGATAAAGATAATTGAAACTTTAATACCACTTAAACCGATGGAACGAAGTATACCAATTTCCTTTTTAGAGTCAACAATTTCAATTGTAATTACTGTCCACATAATACCAATTGTAAAAGCAACGAAAACAACAAGACCAGCTTTAGAAATAATGTTAATAAACGGGTCAACTGTATATGAATCAATATCGGTACGATATTCCCAAACATTAATTACATAGCCGTGTCTATAGGCTTTTTTAAATAAACTATAGGCTTTACTTCCATCTTTAGGAAGTTCAGTCATTATTTTTTCATTTTCTTGTGTGTATGTTCCAAGAATATTATAAATATTTTCGGAAACTAAGATTTTATCAGTTGAACTCACGATACCAACCACTTTAAAGGTTTTACTAAAACTACTATTATTATGAGATGGTGTAATGGTAATAGTGATACTAGTGTTTAGAACTTTGCTTTGCCAATCTAAATATCCACTGGTTGAAGGATTAAAATCATAAATATCATTAGCCCAAGAAATAGGAATTGCTATTTCATCATCGTTTGTTGGAACGGTGCCATATGGTGTGTAATCCCATCGATGAGATGTACGGTAATATATAGATAAACCATCCTGTCTAAACGTTAATTGAGTTGGACGATAATTCTTTTGAAGTTTATCAGAAGAAGCAGTAATAAGCCAAGTCGACCTATTTGTAGAATCACCTGTAAAAGTGATATTGCCAGAGACATCAATTTTTTCAATTTCAAAATAAGGAGCAGTAATGATAATTGCATTCATCATTTTTAAGTCATTATAGAATGCATAGTTTCTTTTGTCAGTATAATCAATATCAACATTTTGAAAACCAGTATATGAGTACCAGTTACTGAAGTTAGTTTTTATAATACCAACAATTTGGTAACCACTTTCAACATTTAAATTAATATATTTACCTAAATAGTCGTAAATTGTACCATTTTCAATAAAAGTATTAAAGTAATTAAATGCCGCAACAAGATAATCGGTGATTAAGATTTCCTTAGAATCATCACGGGGAAGTCTACCAGCTAGTAATGTGTATTTATTGGTTTTATCATATTCAATTAGAGTATCAACATGACCAGTAAAAAATTCAGTACTAATATCATCATCACTTTTTGCATAATGGAAATCAATATCTTCATATTTGTGAATTATTAATTCTGGTAATTCTTTTTTGATTTTTGTATAAGAGTTTAAATCAAGTTCAGTTGAATTATATTTATCGTAGAAACTTTTATTTGTTTTTGAATCAATAGGATTAGCTTTTTTAATGTTAGTATAGTTGTATCCATTTTCAATCATTGTGTAAGTGTTTTGACGAAGTTTATCACCATGTAATTCAATGGTAAACGATAAAAAGGCTAAACTAACACAACAAATGATTATAATAATTAAAAATCTAAATTTCTTTTTCCAAATATTTTTAAGAGCAAGTTTTAAGCAAACACGAAGTGGAATATGAGCGGCTTTAAATTTTATCTCGTTTTGTTTTTGAAGGTCATTACTCATTTTATCACCTCCACATTTTCAGTAGTTTTCATAGTTTGACTTTCACAACTGGTATTACCATCAGGTGAAATTCTAATCAACATATCATTATACAATAGTGCAGATTCTTCATCATGGGTAACAATAATAATTAAACGTTCTTTTGCAAGCTTTTTGAATAGTTCAAAAATTGTAGTTGAAGTTTCACTATCAAGGTTTCCGGTTGGTTCGTCCGCAATAATTAAGTTTGGATTTTTGACAACCGCTCGTGCTATCGCAATTCTTTGTTTTTGTCCGCCTGATAATTGGCTAACTTTTCGGTTTTCAAGTCCAGTTAATTCGACATCTTCAATTACTTTATTTAAAAGTTCTTTGCGTTTCTTCGCTTTTATGTTTTGAATTTCAAGTGGTAAGCTAATGTTTTCTTTTAAAGTTAAATCTTTTAAAATATTATATTCTTGGAAAACGAAACCTAAATAGCTATTTAAGTAATCATTTTTTTCTTTTTTAGATAGAAGAGCTAAATTATAGTTTTCTACCCAAATTTCACCTTCATCAGGTTTATCTAGTCCGCCTAAAAGGTTAAGAAGTGTACTTTTGCCAGAACCTGATGGACCTAGAATAAAGACTAAACCTTTTTCAGGGAAGGTTACGGAAAAATCACGGACAGCATGAATTTTTTCATTACCAGATTGATAGTATTTATTAACATTAATTAATTTTATCATTTCATGCCTCCTATGATACTTTAATTATATCGATTGGTTTCTTACTACTTAATTGTAAAAGAGGGAAGATAACGGCGATAATTGGGGTTAAGAATGCTAGAGCAATTATTACAAGGACGCCATATCCAGTAAACTTAATAACAGTGAAGTCAATTAGAGCTTGTGAGCTGAATGAGCTATCTAGTATCTTTAAAAATACTGCGGTACCGACAAGTGAAATTATTGAGGTAATAGTACTAATTATGAGAACTTGGAATAGGTAAATTAAGGATATTTTCCAACCATTCATACCTAGTGACATATAAATTCCAATGTCTTTAGTGCTGTTTTTAATATTAATGATAATGAAATTGAAGATAAGAAGAATGCTGAATAAACAGAACACAAAAAATAGGCCTAGGAAAAGAATAATATTATTATCAATGAATTCATTAACTATCAATAATTTTTTGAAAGAAGAATTGTTAATAATCATATCATTTTTGATCATATCTTGATATATTTCGGCATTAACATTCGCATCGTCATTAATTACAAAGATTGGGTAGCCACCAAGAGCATCACCAGTCGAGAAACTGTTTAACAAGTATTTAATGTATAAGTTATTTTCAATTTGTTCGGTATTAAGTTCAGGCATATACAAAACGCAATCATCATCATCAACGATGCCTGTAACAAGGAAATTCATTGGCGAAGGAATTCTTGAATAGCCACATACATAAAAAGTTACGGCTTCATCATATTCGTTGTATAAGATATAGTTGCCTTCATCTCCATTTTCTTTGAGAGAAATATTGTCAAAACTAATTTTTAAGACTTTCTCAAGGAAACCACGAGACACGGCCATCTGCATTGCGTGTTGGGGCTTTGGTACATTGGGGGCAGCTCCCCATAGTTTGTAAGTGCCATCAACACCGATAATAGGTTGATTATTACTATCTTTAACGGTATCAATTTGCATTGTATTAGGATCAAATGAAGTGTATTTTACATTTTCATAAGTTCCAGTAGTATCAAAAACGTTATAAATTATATCATCTCTTGCATATTTTAGATTTAAAGTTACAATATTATCATAGTTATTGCGAGAAACAAATAAAGAATTATAATATGGAATGTTGTCTAAAAAAGCAACTTTATTTTTAGTGTTTTCCATATCAGTACTCAAAATTTCTTCAAAATTAGTTTTAATAATATTTTTAATGTATAGAGGGTTATTAAAATTGTCATTTTCAAGTGGTTTACCAATTAAATCGGTATACTCTTGTAAGTTTTGATCATTAAAGTAATTATAAGTAAGTAGACATCTTGCGGTATAATCTGTAATATATACGGCGAAATTATTGTATATTGTAGCATTAAGACCAAGTCTATTCCATAAGGCAGTTTCTTGTTCAAAAGTTAATAGTTTATCAAGATCATTAAGATCAGCAGTGCTTAAAGGAATCATTCTTTCAATAGAAGTCGCATAACTCCAAATTGGGAAGTAATTGTCTTTATTAATAGAAATATCAATAAGCATACTTTTATACATTGTCATTTTATCATTGTCAGCGTATTTTTGATAGATTTCATCGCCCTCAAAGTTATAGAAACCAGTTGAGGTTGTATAACCATAATTGGTATACTTTTGATTGATAGTTACAACATTATTATTATATTCTAGTTGATATCTAGCGTATTCTAAAGAAGAATTAGTTAGATAAAGATTAACGGTGCTTCCAGCAAATATCAAACTAAATGCGAATAAAAGGATTATTAAAATAAAACGTAGTTTATTTTTGACAAAAGCTTTGAGAGCTAAATTAAAACTGGTTTGAATGCTTGGAGAAACTTGTTCAGTTTGATAATTGTCATTTCGGTATTCTAAGTTTTGTTCATTAATAGTTACATCATCAACAACCGTTCCATCCTTAATCGTAACAAGTCTATCACCATAAGTTTCGGCGATTTCCTTATCATGAGTAACAATTAGTACTAAACGTTCCTTGGCAAGTTTAGCAAGAATATTCATTACGATATCGCGGTTTTTACTGTCAAGGTTTCCAGTTGGTTCATCCGCAATAATAACTTTAGGATTTTTAACAAGAGCACGTGCAATCGCAACCCTTTGTCTTTCACCGCCTGATATTTGATTCATTTGGCGTTTTTCTTTTCCTTTTAAGCCTACTTGTTCAATTATATTCATAATTTCATCATGATGGGTTTTAGGACTTTTATGATGTAATTCAAGAGACAAAGCAATGTTTTCATAAACAGTTAGATTTTTAATAACATTGAATTCTTGAAAGATGAATCCAATATAAGTGTTACGATAAGTATTATAGTTTTTTGCTTTGAAATCTTTGGTATTAATATTTTCGATAATTAATTCACCACTATCGTAGCTGTCTAGTCCCCCAATAACGTTTAGGAGAGTACTTTTACCACTACCACTTTTACCAATAATAAAGACAAGACCTTTATCAGGTAAGGTTAGGTTGATATCACGTAGGGCATGATAAATACCTTGCCCAGATTTATAATATTTATTTAAATTTTTAATTTCAATCATAAGTTCTCCTAGTAGATAATTTCATCATAAATAGCAGGTATCACGTAAGTAGCTGTGATACGAAAATCATCTAAGCAATATTCATCAGTTTGTTCAAAAGGAGTATAAGCAATGGTGATAATACCGCACTTATTTCCAGATATTTTTGATTTAGCAATATAAGAGTTAAGGTTACTGTCTAATTTGAATAATCCAAGTTCAATTGGTGTGGCTAAATATTGTAAAACTAGGTTGTGAGAAAAATTTGAATTAGTTAATGTTTCTTTAATTATTTCATTGTTTTCATCAATGTTCCATTCTACTTGTCTAAATTCATGATACGTGCTTTCCTTTTCAGCATAATAACGTTCAGAATCATATAAAATTTCCCAGGTGCCACGATTACGATTACCATTTTGAATTATTAAACAATTGTTAATATAAACTGGACTTTGAGGCAGGAAGGTACGAGGCATTTTTTTCGCATATCCTTCAATTAATTCATCATAGTTTTGTTGTCCTGATGTGTTTGTGAAAGTAAACCATTTATATTTTTGTGATGTGTCAGCTTCATAAGTGACATAATCGGCTGTAAAGGCAAGTCCGTTCATAAAGTCTGTAGCGTAATTAGCTTGTAAAAGCTTGCCTTTTGTATTGGCGAGATATGTTATAGGACCATTATTAAATTTTAAATATTGATAACTAATTTTATTACGCACCGAAGTATTATCATTTAAACCAACTCTTGCATATGAATTGTGAACATCGTATGCTTCAACAAAATTATAAGAAGAAGTCATTAATTTGCCATCATTATTAATGTAAGAATATCTTAAATTTTTGCCTTCGTTATACATTCCTACGACTGCATATCCTTCACTAAAGTTTCCTGCAAAATTATATGTAGGTTCAACCGCTATGGTGAATGTATCATTCTCAAATTTAAGATAGCCAAATAATCCATCTTTTTCGATTACTAGCATATTTTCTTTAAAACTTGAATAACTTGTTGTATTACCTTCAAATGTATAAATCACTTGATTGTTAGAATCAATAATCAAAGTTTTACCATCTTTTGTTACGACTGCTTTATTTTCTGACATCGGGTTGATCGTATCATATTTGAATTTGGTAATTTCTTTACCAGTTTTATCAATGAATCCCCATTTACCAGATTTTTGAACCATAAGATAGTCACCAAAAACAGGTTTTACATCATCGTATTTAGCAAGACTATAGGTTTTATTATTCGCAGAAATCAGATAATAGGTATGGTCTTTATGCCCGAGGGCAATTGTATTGGTAAGATATTCGTCTTTTTTACAACCCGTTAAATATCCACAAGCAATGATAATCATAAGTAATAAAATATACTTATGTATTTTAAAAATTAATTTAACTCTCTTATACATTTTTTCACTCTCCTAATCTCTTATTATACCAAAAAATTATGAAAAATACAAATAAACTGAATTGCTAATGTAAACATTTTCACTGTACAAAAAAATAGTATACACAAATTAAAAATAATGGTAATAAAAAAATAAAAAAGTAAAAGTACTAAATTTGAACCTTTGTTTAAAAGTTATATTTACAAGTAATTATAAATCGTTAAATATTTTACAAAATTTACATTTTATGGTACAATACTAGTAATGGAGGATTTAGCTAATGAAATTAATGTTAATAATTATCGCAAATGAAGATGCTAATTCTGTATCAAAAGTGCTATTAAATGAAAAGTATTTTGTTACGAAGTTATCAACAACTGGCGGATTACTTAGAAATGGTAGTACTACTTTATTGGTTGGTACTGAAGATGACCGTGTTGATCGTGCCCTTGAAATAGTAAGTGAATTTGCAAAATCAAGAAAACAAAAGGTACCTGCTATCCAACCAGATGAATTTGGAATGTTTTCAACTTTACCTTTTGAGGTTCAAGTTGGTGGAGCTACAATATTTGTGTTAAATATCGATAGTTTTTATAAATTATAAGGAAAGAGGAGCAGTGCTCTTTTTTTCTTTTTTGAAAAGAAAAACGTTTTCAAAAAAAATAGTATTTTACAAGAAAGATTTAGAGAAATATGATATAATACATATGGTAAAAACTAGGCACGTACGTCTGAGCAAACATAGTAAGATAAAAAAGATCAGAAAGAGGCCATTAGGAGGAAAAAATGAAAGAATATAGTGCAAAACAAATTAGAAATGTTGCTTTATTAGGACATTTAGGAAGTGGTAAGACAAGTCTTGCTGAATCTGTATTATTTTTAAGTAAAGCAATTTCTAAAAAAGGTGAAGTAGAAAGAAAGACTACAGTATCAGATTATCTACCTGAAGAACAAAATCGTCAAACCTCACTTTCAACTTCATTAATTCCAGTTGAATGGAATGGCTACAAAATTAACTTTTTAGACACACCAGGATCAGAAGAATTTGTAGGTGAAATTGAACAAGACCTATCAGTTGTTGATGGTGCAATTGTTATAATTGATGCGCAAAAAGGAATTGAAGTAGGTACAGAAAGAGTATGGGATGAAGTTAGAGATCGTAATATCCCTACATTAATTTTTGTTAATAAAATGAATAAAGAAAATGTTAAGTTCGCAGCAATTATGGATAAAGTAGTTGAAGGCTTCGGTAATAACGCTGTTGCGGTATGCTATCCAATGGGTACTGAAAATAACTTCCAAGGCTTCTTTAATGCTTTAACTAAAAAAGCGTATAAAGGCGGAGTTGAAAGTGATGTTCCTGCTGAATACGTAGATAAATGTGATGAATTACATTATGCTATTAATGAAAAAATTGCAGAAACTGATGAAGAATTAATGGAAAAATTCTTTATGGAAGAACCTTTCACTGAAGAAGAAGCAGCAAAAGGCTTAAAAGCTGCAGTTGCTGGCTGTGATATGTTTCCAATTTTAGTTGGTAGTGCAACTGAAGAAGATGGTGTTGCAACATTATTAGACATGATTTGTACATATTTACCTAGTCCTGTTGATAAAGGTGCTAAAGTTGGTAAAGATGGTAAAAAACGTGAAGGTACAGATAGTGAAGCTTTCTCAGCATATGTTTTCAAAACTGTTGTTGACCAATTCTTAGGTACTTTAAATTATATTAAGATTAATTCAGGTACAACAAACGGACTTGTTGACTTAGTTGTTGCGAATAACGATGCAGTAGTTAAAGCTGGTCAATTTATGACTTTAATGGGTAAGAACCAAATTTTAGTTCCTACATTCCATGCTGGTGATATCGCAGTTGTTACAAAGATGACCGATTTATTTACAGGTGCTACAATTTGTGATAAAAAAGATGTAATCTGTTATGAACCAGCTCCAGTTCCTACACCAGTTATCTACGTTGCTATTCAAGCTAAGACTAAACAAGATGAAGATAAGATGTCATCATCATTACAAAAACTTAATGCTGAAGACCCTTCATTTGAAATTAGACGTAACCCTGAAACTGCTCAATTATTAATTGGCGGTCAAGGTATGACTCATATTGGCTATATTTTAGAAAAAATGAAAAATATGTTTAAAGTGGAAGTTACTACAACTGAACCTAAGATTGTTTATCGTGAAACAATCCGTAAAGTTGGTGAAGCCCAAGGTAAACACAAGAAACAATCTGGTGGTGCTGGACAATATGGTGATGTTTGGATTCGTTTTGAACCGCTTGAAGGTAAAGATTTTGAATTCGCATCTGAAGTTGTTGGTGGTGCAGTTCCTAAAAACTACTTCCCAGCAGTTGAAAAAGGTTTAATTGAAACCTTAGAACATGGACCACTTGCTGGTTTCCCTGTTATCGGTGTTCGTGCTGTTCTATACTTTGGTTCTTATCACCCAGTTGATTCAAATGAAATTTCATTTAAAATCGCTGCAAGTTTAGCATTTAAAGAAGCATGTAAGGTTATTAAACCTACAATTCTTGAACCAATTATGGAAGTTGTTGTAACAGTTAAAGATGAGTATGTTGGTGATATTATGGGTGATATTCCTCAACGTCGTGGTAACGTTATGGGTATGAATCCTGTTGGCCGTGGAAAAACTGCAATTACTGCTGAAATTCCAGAAGCTGAAATTACAAGTTATGCAATCGACCTTAAGGCTATGACTCAAGGTAGTGGTCACTTTACACGTAAATTCATCAGATACGCAGACGTTCCTGAAAACCTAGTTAAGAAAATTATTGAAGAATATAAACCAAAACAAGCATAATAAAAAAGCATCCAGAAGTTATCTTCTGGATGTTATTTTGTTTAATAATAGACTTAGACCAAGGGCGGTTTTAATATCGTTACACTTGTTACTATTCAAAAAGTTTTCAATTTCATTTATTGGTAAAAAATGTATTGATAAGAACTCATCATCATCTTGTGGTAGTTTAGAAGGAGTTAAATCGGTACACAAGAAAAGGTAAATTAATTCATTACAAAAACCAGGCGATAGGTAATATTTGCCTAGCAATTCAATGCTATTTGCTTTATAGCCGATTTCTTCTTGGAGCTCGCGCTTAGCACATGCTAGAGGATTTTCACCATTTTCCATTAAACCTGCAGGAAGCTCAAGTAGTTGGGAATTACTGCCAATGCGGTACTGAGAAACAAGTACAACTGCATTATCAATAATGGCAAGCATTGTGGCAGCGGGTTTATGATCAACAAATTCACGGTCGACGATGACACCATTTGGAAGCTTAAGTTGTTTTTTCTCAACTGTAATGATTTTACCATTATATATTGTTGATTTATTTACTATTTCATTCATTATTTAAACATGTCCTTAAAATAATTAAAAATTATGTCAGATTCTTTTGTT
Source organism: uncultured Mollicutes bacterium (assembly GCA_900538885.1). Taxonomy (GTDB): domain Bacteria; phylum Bacillota_I; class Bacilli_A; order ML615J-28; family CAG-313; genus UMGS75. Next base: position 873 of record UQAI01000039.1, on the reverse strand, counting down.
TCCATTCTTTCAGGGTGCCACTGAATACCAAGAAGAGGAAGGGTAGTATGTTCGATTGCTTCAACTACATCATGATTTTTAAATAATACGGCAAATCCCTTTGGTAAATCTTTAGTTGCTTGATGGTGAAAAGTATTTGTTGTAAATTTATCAGGTAAAAGTTTCGCAACACCAATATTTGTAACTTTAGTTACTTCATGAAGTTTATCAGTTACGGGGTGATTAAGGCCTGCACTTTCAATATCTTGATATAACGCTTTTCCAAATACTGCTGAAAAACCTTGGTGACCTCGACAAATGCCTAGAACAGGTTTTTCTTTTTCCACAGCATATAAAATAATGTCTTGGTCAAGTTTATCCATTTCATCATTAATTTCTTTAGATAGACCTAAATCATTAGTATCGCCATACATGACTGGGTTATAGTCATCACCGCCAATAACTAAAAAGCCATCACAAAACTCAAGAATTTTTTTGTAATTTGACCCTGGAGTGATGATAATAGGGATAAGACCAATTTTTGTTAAGCGGTCAATGTAATTACGATGTACGCGGACAAAAGTATTATTATCACTATGATTAATACGAGGGGTTACACCTATGATTATGTTTTTCATTTTATTTTCCTTTCTATAAGTCTAATTAATATTAGTATATGATCATTAAATTTATATAAATAGATTTTAGCATATTTTGAAATAAATTACAAAAAATATTACCTATTTTGTTTTACAAAATTCGTAAATATGGTATAAGTCGAGTTTGCCACTTAAAAATGTAAAAAAATTACTTTCATTAAAACTTCTTTTTCAAAAAAGTAATGTTTTACTTAAACTTTTTAAGAAATAAAATTATTAATAAGTGATTTTTAAA
>UQAI01000038.1 GCA_900538885.1 uncultured Mollicutes bacterium | reverse complement strand
ACCCCCATAAATTCTATAGGATTTTTAAAAACCCCAACGAATTCTATCTAGTCTTGTTAATAAACTATTCTTCAACGATTGCGCCCATAGGACATGCTTCTTGACAAGCACCACAGTCGATGCATTGGCTTTCATCAATTTTGTAGATGTCGCCTTCAGAAATGCATTGAACTGGACATTCACTAGCACAAGTGCCACATGCGATGCAAGTATCTGTAATTACTCTTGGCATATTTAGTTCCTCCGTATATATAAATATCACTAATAATTATAGTATATTCTACTTTTTTTTGCAACAATAAGACAATTAATCTTTCATATAACTTGCTTAAAAAATTAAATTTTGCTATAATTACACTAGTTTTTAAAGGAGGAATTGACAGTATGTTAGCTTGGTATTTTGTCTTAATAATTGGTGTTGTTTGCCTAGTTGTTGGCTTTGTCATCGGTTTCTTTGTAATTAGACATGTGTTTAATAAACAATTACAAGATAATCCACCAATTAACCGTGATATGATTCGTGCTATGTTTATGGAAATGGGTCGTAAACCATCTGAAAAAGATATTAACCGTGTAATGAATCGCATGGATCAATATAAGGATAAAAAATAGGACTTGCTTCGAGCAAGCCTTTTTAAATATCTTTTTTCTCAAAAAGTTTAGTTTTCTTTTCGGTATGTTTTATTAATCTTTTAATATTTGGAATGTGACTGATGTATAAAGCAACAACGCCTACACCTAGGACAATGGTGAACACTAAATCGTGTTTTCCAAATACGGGGATAAATGATGCTAGAAAAGCAGCAGTAATAGCAGATAATGAACTAAGGGAAATATAGCGTTTCCATATAAATACAAGTGCGAACACGGTAAAAGCTATAATGAATACTACTGGATTGTATGCTGCAACAATACCGGCACAACATGAAACTCCTTTTCCCCCTCTAAAGTTGGCAAAAATAGGAAAAAGATGACCGATTAATGCGACAACTCCATAGATTAAAGGATGAATTTTAATAACCATCCAATCTAGGGTGTAATCTAAAAGACCTATTCTAAATAATAAGATTACAATTCCAGCTTTTAGAGCATCAAATATGAAAACGAGTAATCCATATTTGAATCCCAAAACTCGAAGAACATTGGTTGCTCCCATATTTTTACTGCCATAATCTCTTATATCAATTCCTTTAAATAGTTTGCTCACAATTAAAGCCCAAGGAATTGATCCCAGTAAATATGATACTATTAATAGGAAGATTGGGACTACTATTCCCATTGTAATCACCTCGCTAAATATTATACTTTTTTTAAGGAAAAAATACTTGTTTTTTACTTTAAACTTTATAAAAAAATAATTTGTCGTAATTTGTAATATTTAAAAAGAATAAGTAAAATCTATGTTTTTTGAAACATTTTGCTTGCGCAATTTGGTTAATTATGGTATAATAAGAAAGTAGATAAAAGAAAGGGTGATAATATGGCTAGTACAAAGGGCGCTCCTGTATATGATGAAAGTTCGATTCAGGTCTTGCAAGGACTTGAGGCAGTGCGTAAAAGACCAGGCATGTATATTGGGTCAACAGATGCAAGGGGACTACATCATTTGGTATGGGAAATAGTAGATAATGCGATTGACGAAGCATTATCTGGCTATGGTAATAAGATAATTGTTAATATTCATCCTGATAATAGTATTGAGGTAATTGATAACGGACGTGGTATTCCTACTGGTATCCACAAAACTGAAAAACTTCCAACTCCACAAGTTATTTTTAATACACTTCATTCTGGTGGTAAATTTGATCCTAATGGTGGTTATAAAGTATCTGGTGGTTTGCACGGCGTTGGTTCAAGTGTTGTTAATGCTTTGAGTGAATGGCTAACTGTTACAATTTACCGTGATGGAAAAATCTATAATCAAACTTACCGTAATGGTGGTAAGGTTATTGAAAAGCCTAAAAATCTTGGAGACACAAGAAGAACTGGGTCAACAATTCATTTCAAACCAGATCCTAAGATTTTTTCATCAACAATTTTTGATTATAAAACCATTGCTAATAGATTAAAGGAATCTGCTTTCTTAATTAAAGGCTTAAGAATTGAACTAAATGACTTACGTTCTGGTAAATCTGATGTATTCCATTATGAAAATGGAATTGTTGAATTTATTAAATCTTTAATTGAAGGTAAAAAGCCTATACATGAGCCAGTTTTTTTCACAGGGACTGTATCAAAGATAATGGTTGAGGTAGCAATTCAATATTGTAGTGAATTCTATGGCGAAAATATTTTATCTTTTGTTAACAATATTCGTACTAAGGATGGCGGTACTCATGAAGTAGGATTTAAAACTGCTTTAACAAGAGCATTTAATGAACATGCTAGAATGATTGGCGCATTGAAAGATAAAGATCCAAATATTGAAGGACCATTGATTAGACAAGGCTTAACCGCAATCATTTCGATTAGAGTTCCTGAGGATTTATTGCAATTTGAAGGACAAACAAAAAATAAACTAGGTACAGCCGAAGCTAAAAATGCGGTCGAACAAGTTGTCTATGACCAATTTAAATCATTTATGGCTGAAAATGGCCAAATATCAAATACTCTTGTTAATAATGCGGTTAAGGCGGTTAAGGCTCAAGAAGCAGCCCGTAAAGCTATTGATGATTACAGGCAAATTTCTAAAAAGATTTCGAAACCTGCTAACCTAATAGGTAAATTAACTCCTGCTCAAGAGCGTGATCCAAGAATTAATGAATTGTTCCTTGTCGAAGGTGATTCTGCCGGTGGTTCAGCTAAGAGTGGTCGAGACCGTAGTTTCCAAGCTATACTACCACTTCGTGGTAAAGTTTTAAATACCGCTAAAACAAGACTTGAAGAAGTAATGAAAAATGAAGAAATTGTTTCCATAATAAATGCGGTTGGTGCTGGTTTTGGTAAAGATTTCGATATTGCTAAATCTAATTATCGTCGTGTCATTATTATGACAGATGCCGATACCGATGGTGCACACATTCAGACATTACTACTTACATTCTTTTTCCGTTATATGAAGCCACTTTTAGAAAATGGTTATATTTATATTGCGACTCCACCACTATATAAGATTTCAAGTAAAAATGGTGTTCAATATGCATGGACAGACGAAGAACTTAGAGAAAAAATAGGTAACTTAAAAAATGTACAAATCCAACGTTATAAAGGGTTAGGTGAAATGAATGCCGAACAATTATGGGAAACTACTATGGATCCTGCCAAGCGTACATTAATTCAAGTTGAAATGGGTGATGAGGATGATGCAGAAGCAAAAATGAATGTTCTTATGGGTGATGATGTTGAACCTCGTCGTGAATGGATTGAAAATAACGTTGTCTTTGACTATGAAGATGATGGCTTTACATTGGAGGAAGTTGATACCGATGAATAGTGGAAAAAGTAATATAACAAGTAAAATTAATAGATTTGCAACAGAAACTTTATTGAAACAAAACTTTGAAGACATTATGGGTGACCGTTTTGGTAGGTATTCAAAATATATTATTCAAGATCGTGCTTTACCCGATGTAAGAGATGGTTTAAAGCCTGTTCAAAGACGTATCCTTTTCGCAATGTATAAACTAGGACTTTTCAACAATAAGCCACATAAGAAAAGTGCTCGTATTGTTGGTGACGTAATAGGTAAATATCACCCACATGGCGATACTGCGGTTTATGATGCAATGGTAAGAATGTCTCAAGACTTTAAAATTTTATTACCACTAATTGACATGCACGGTAATAATGGTAGTATTGATGGTGACCCCGCTGCCGCAATGCGTTATACGGAGGCTAGACTAAGCAAATATGCTGAGTTATTACTGGAAGACTTAAATAAGAAAACAATTCCTTTTATGCCTAACTTTGATGACGAAGAACTAGAACCAGTTGTTCTTCCCGCTAAATTTCCTAATATAATTATTAATGGTGCGAATGGTATTTCAGCTGGTTATGCAACGGAAATTCCCCCACATAATCCAGGTGAAATTCTTGATGCTTGCATTTTGCGTATGACTAATCCTAATTGTACGCTTGACGAAATATTAAATATTGTCAAAGGACCTGACTTTCCAACGGGGGGTATTGTTCAAGGATTAGAAGGATTAAGAAATGCGTATAAATCAGGTCGTGGTAAAGTCATGATTAAGGCTAAAACTGAAATTGTACCGTTTAAAGGTGATTCTAGAATTATAATTTCTGAAATTCCATATGAAGTAAATAAGGCTCAATTATTAAAAGAAATGAGCGATGTTGTCGAAAACAAGAATGTTGATGGTGTTAAGGTCATTCGTGATGAAACCGATCGTCAAGGGTTGCGTATTATAATTGATGTTCGTAAAGATGTTAATCCGGAAACAATTTTACAAGTATTATTTAAATATACGAAATTGCAAATTTCTTATAACTTTAATATGGTTGTAATTAGTTATGGTAGACCAATGCAAATGGGATTATTAGATATTCTTGATTCCTACATCGCCCATCAAAAAGAAGTAATGACTAATCGCAGTAATTTTGATTTATTAAGAGCTCAAAAACGTCTTGAAATTGTTGATGGTCTTATTTCAATGGTTTCAATCCTTGATTCTGTTATCGCCACAATTAGAAACTCTAAGAATAAAGCTGATGCAAAAGAAAACATTATTTCAAAATATGGTTTTACCGAAACTCAAGCTGAAGCTATCGTAATGTTACAATTATATCGTTTAACTAATACTGACATTTTTGCCTTAAAGCAAGAACGTAGTGATTTAGAGAACCAAATAGTTAAATTAACAAAAATCTTAAGTAGTGAAAAAACTTTAATAAAAGAAATTGTTAAAGAAATGAATGTCACTAAATCAATTATTAATGTTGAAAGAAAAACCCAAATTGAAGAAGTGGTTGATGAGGTAGTTGTTAAAACCGAAGAAATTATCGCAAGTGAAGATGTTATTTTAATCGTTACTCATGATGGCTATTTGAAACGCTTAAGCAAAAAAGCTTTCGCAGCTTCAACTGAACCTACCAAACTCAAAGATGGCGATATCATATCTGACATTTATAATGTAACAACTACTGATACTTTACTACAATTTACGAATTTAGGTAATTATGTATTCTTACCAGTCCATAAAATTCCTGAATGTAAACATAAAGATATTGGTTATAATGTTAGTACCTTAATTAGCATGGACCCTAATGAACAAATTCTATTCTCATATCCAGTAAAAGATTTTAGTGAGAATAAGTTTGTTTTAATTACTACTAAAAATGGCTTAATTAAGCGCATCCCACTTTCAAGTTTAAAAGTTAATCGTTACTCTAAAGTGTTACAAGCCACAAAACTTCGTGATAATGATGAAGTAGTAAGTGCAGATATTATGACGGGTGATGAGGCTGAAGTAGTAATTGCTACTAAAGATGGCTTTATGAATCGATACGATGCCGCTGAAATAAGTGTAATGGAAGCCGCTTCATTCGGTGTTAAAGCCATTGAAATGAAAGGTAGACCTGCTGATTACGTCGTAGGAGCGAAATTTGTTCGCGATAAAGACATTATCTTACTACTTACTAATCGTGGTAATGTTAAGCGATTTAGACCTGAAGAAATTAATAAAGGTAAGAAAAATCATGTTGGTAAGATGTATTTGAAGGTTGTTCGTTCGAATATGCATGAAGCAATCGCTTTAGATGTAATTCACGGCAAAAATGCCAATTCAGATCTTGCAAGTTACATTAGTTGTGAACAAGAGTTTGTGGCAATCGATTATACAATTTTACGTAAAGCCATTGCAGATAATGGAATGAAACTAGTCCCTGCAAGCGCAGGTAAACCAATTAGCTTTGTTATTTGTCGTAATGATGCTGATTTAGAGGTATAAGAATGTCGTGAGGATAATCCCTCACGATATTTTGTAGTTAATAAAAGTTGAAAAAAGAATTAATATATGCTATAATACTTTGGTTGAGGTATGAGAAATATGTTTAAAATTGCAATTGACGGACCTGCTGGAGCGGGTAAATCTACAATTTCTAAGATTCTCGCTAAACGCTTAAACTTTGAGTACATTGATACAGGAGCGATGTATCGTGCTATTACGCTTAAAGCATTAAGACTTGGTGTGGATTTAGAAAAAGAAGAAAGTTACGAGTTTTTAAAGGATACTTATTTAGACATTGAAAATGGTCGTGTTATTTTAGATCATGAAGATGTTAGTGAAGCGATTAGATCGATTGAAGTTACTAATCAAGTTTCTACTCCATCGAAAATTAAAACGGTTAGAGACTTTTTAGTAGAGTATCAACGAAAAATAAGCAATTCAAAAAATGTCGTAATGGATGGTAGAGATATCGGTACCGTAGTTTTGCCGAATGCTGATTTAAAAATATACCTTGATGCGACAGTGGAATGCAGAGCATATCGTAGGATGATTGAACGTGCTGAGAAAGGTGTTGTGCAAAGTTTGGAAGAAACGATAAATGAGATTATCGTTAGAGATACCAAGGACTCAACAAGAGCCATTAGTCCACTCCGAGTTGCTGATGATGCTGTTATTATTGATTCTTCAAATATGTCAATTGAAGAAGTTGTTAATGAAATTATTTATTTAGTAAGTGAAAGGGGCTTTAAAATTATGAACAATGAAAAAATTTATGAAGGACAAAATGTAAAAGGACGCATTTTAAATGTTACAAAAGATGCAGTCTATCTTGAATTAAATGGAGGAGAAAAGGCAGTTATTTATCCTAATGACTTAGCAGGTTACGTTGAAGGTCAAAAATTAAGAGATAATTACAACGAAGGCCAAGAGTTTGAAGCCCAAGTTAAGCAAATAGCAAAAGATCGTAAAACTGGTGAACCACTTTACATTTTATCAACAAAATTAGAAGCTGAGAAAGCAAAATTAAAAATTTTCGAAGAATTAAAAGAAAAGGATGAAATTATTTCAGTTAAAGTATCAAGAGTATCGCGTATTGGTGCTGATGTTACTTACCACGATTTAAAAGCATTCTTACCTATTAAAAATGTTGATTTAAATGAAGAAGCTTTAAGAAAATTAGTTGGTCAAACTCTTGATGTTGTCGTAACTTATGTTAATACTGATAAAATGCAAGTTACAGTATCAAGCATTCTTGCAATGAAGAAGAAACAAAGATTAGCTAAAGAAGAAGCTTTATCAAAAGTAAACGTTGGTGATATCGTTGAAGGTACAGTAATTGATGTGAAACCTTATGGTGCTATTGTTGCATTTAATGGTTTAACTGGTTTACTACATGTATCTGAAATGAGTCATAAAATGGTTAAAGACGCAAATGAATTATATAAAGTAAATGATACTGTAAAAGCTAAGATTATAAAAATGGAAGGCGATAAAATCGGTCTTTCAGTTAGAGCTTTAACTCCTCATCCTTGGGAAGTATTAAAAGATAAATACCATGTTGGCGATGTATTTGATGGCGTTGTAAGCAAAATTATCGATGCTGGTTTAATCATCAAATTAACCGAAGATTACTCAGGTTTAATGCCTCGTAGTGAATATTCTTGGCTAGTTAACGATAAACTTGACGGTAAATTTAATGAAGGTGACTCAATTAAAGTTCAAGTATTAACAATTGATGATAAGAAAAAACGTGTAAGTCTATCTCATCGTGCTACAGTTGAGAATACTTGGGGTTCAATCAAACTTAAAAAGGGCGATGTTGTAAAAGTAACAGTTGCGACAATTGAAGAACGTGGTGCAAAAGTTAATTATTTAAACGTTACTGGATTTATGCCAATCAGCGAAGTAACTTCAACTAAACGTATTGGTAAAGTTGATGAAATGTATCCAATTGGTACTGAAGTTGAAGCTCTTGTTTTAGATGTTGATCCTAGCCGTGCTAAATTATTAGTAAGTGCTAAAGCATTAGAACTTGCGAAAGAAAGAGCTGAATTTGATAAGTATTATAAAGAACAAGAAGCAGAAACTCCTACTTCAACTATGGCTGACTTATTTAAAGATTTAGACTTATTTGGTAAAAAGGAAGATAAATAATGAAACGTGGAACGGTTGCGATAGTAGGCCGTCCTAATGTTGGTAAATCTAGTGTATTTAATCGACTTGCTGGTCAAAAACTTGCGATTACAGATGATGTAAGTGGAATTACAAGAGATCGTTTATACTCGAAATGCGAATGGTTAGACCAAGAATTTGATTTGATAGATACTGGTGGTATTGAATTATCTAATGTTCCATTCATGGAGGAAATTAGAGCGCAAGCAACTCTTGCTATTGATGAGGCCGATTTGATTATCTTCGTTGTTGATGGTAGAGTTGGGGTAACTAAGGAAGATGAAGATGTTATGAATATTCTTCATCGATCCACCAAACCCGTGGTTGTTGCCGCAAACAAAATAGATGATTTAAAATTCATGGATAATATCTATGAATTTTATAATCTAGGTGTCGAAGAAGTATTTGCGATAAGTGCATTACATGGTATTGGTTTTGGTGATATGCTTGACTATATCGTTTCCATTCTTCCAGAGAAAAAATTAAAACGATATGATAATACGGTGGAGTTTTGTCTTATAGGGCAACCTAATGTTGGTAAAAGTTCTTTAACTAATGCCATTTTAGGAACTGAAAGGGTAATAGTTAGTGATATTCCTGGAACGACTAGAGATGCTATTGATACACCTTTTGTTCGCGATGGCGAGAACTATGTAGTAATTGATACAGCTGGTATTAGAAAACAAGGTAAAATATACGAAAATGCTGAAAAATACAGTGTATTACGGGCTATGAAAGCTATCGAAAGATCAAGTATTGTTTTAGTCGTTTTAGATGGAACTAAATCAGTGGAAGAACAAGATAAAAGAATTGCTGGCTTGCCAATAGAACAAAATAAAGGCGTAATTATTGTTGTCAATAAATGGGATGCTGTTAAAAAAGATGAAAAGTCAATGAAAGAATATGAAGAAAAGATAAGAGCACAGTTTGTATTCTTGAACTATGCTCCTATTGCTTTTGTGTCAGCGTTAAAGAACGAACGAGTTCATTTACTATTTGAACAAATCAAACAAGTATATGAAAATTATAGTCGTAGAGTATCTACTAACATTCTTAATGATGTAATTTTAGATGCTACAATAGCTAACCAAGCTCCGATATTTAATGGTGATCGTCTAAGAATTATGTATTCAACTCAAGCAAGTACATGTCCACCAGCCTTTGTTCTATTTGTTAACGACCCTAATTATATGCATTTTTCTTATAAGCGTTATCTCGAAAATAAAATAAGAGAAGCATTTATATTAGATGGTACACCTATTCAATTCATTTTAAGAAAGCGTGAAGAATAATGAGTAAAATTACTATTATTGGCGCTGGTAGTTGGGGCTGTGCCCTTGCTAATATCTTATGTGAAAATCATCATCAAGTTTTATTGTTTGACCATACCGAGCAAACTATTAATGAAATTAACAATGAACATCAAAATCATAAAGTACCTGGTGTAATTATTGATAGTTCAATTAAAGCTACTCTTGATATTTCTGAAGCTATAAATTTTTCTGATTATATTGTTTTATCTGTTCCTACAAAAGTAATGAGAAGCGTGTTAGAACAAATCAGTAAGGTTATAACGACTAAAAAACTATTCATTAATACAAGTAAAGGTCTTGAGCCAGATACCTTCAAACGAATTTCGCAAATTGTGTATGAAATTATTCCCATAAGCTATATTAAAGGCTTTGTTGCTTTAACAGGTCCAAGCCATGCGGAAGAAGTTATCGTAAAACTACCTACAACCATTTGTGCTGTAAGTAACAATAAAGATGATGCCGTAACCGTTCAACATATATTTAGTAATCATACTAATTTTAGAGTGTATACGGGTAGTGACCTTATTGGTTCTGAACTATGCGCTGCAATCAAAAATGTTTATGCGATTGCCTCGGGAATGTTAGAAGGATTAGGCTTTGGTGACAACGCTAGAGCTGGACTTATTGCAAGAGCCCTTGTGGAAATGCGGCGAATTGTTGTTCCTCTTGGAGCGAAAGAAGAAACTTTATATGGTTTAACTGGCGTTGGCGATTTAATCGTTACGACAACATCACACCATTCGCGAAACTTTCAAGCAGGTGTTAAACTTGCTAGTGGAAAAAGTTTAGAAGAAACCATTGCTTCAATGGATATGGTAGTAGAAGGAGCAAGAACAGCTCTTGCGGTTAATGAATTAGTTGACGAATTAAAAATAGATGCACCAATAATTAAGGCGGTATATAAGGTTATATATTTAAAGATGCCTGTAAAAGATGTAGTTAATGAATTATTAATGCGTTCATTTAAAGAAGAATAGTTATTTGGATAGTGAAATGAGTTATTCACTATCCTTTTTTATAAAATTTTTTTCACTTTTTTTGGGTTATTGCATAGAATGTAATGAGGTGAAATTATGAACATTAATAAAGCAATGAGTTTTATTTCGGAAAACAACATTAAACCTGAAGAGTTGTTTGAATTAGTTGAAAAGGTGAGAACAATGGATCTTTCTGATGAGGTGAGTATTAGAAAGATCATTAAAGATGTGTCTAAGCTTGCTAATAAACCAATTGATAAAGCTCAAGAAAATAAAATTGTTCGTGAAATAATGCAAAATGGTATTAATGATAATTTGTTTAATTATCTAAAATAAGCGTTTTCATTAAGAGAAAAAGACTGTTTTAAGTCTTTTTTCTTTTATTTATAAAATAATTTTGTTAAAATTATATTAGAAAGGATGATGTTATGAAAAATTTTGGTATAACAAAAGAAATAGGAAAAGAAATACTTGAAATTGCTCTATCTACAGGCGGAGAATTTGCTGAAGTATTTATGGAAAGTACAACTTATGAAGATTATGAAATGACGCTTGATAAAGTTACAAAAATTAATATATCTAAGGTAAAAGGTGCCGCAATCCGAGTAAATAAAGGTAGAATAGAAGTTAATGCTAGTTTAACTGATTGCACGGTAGAAGATCTTAAAAAAGCAGCGCAGAAACTTGCTGAAAGTTTTAACGAAAAAAAGACTGCAAATGTGGAAAACTTTGTAACTAAAAAAGTTGAAAAAGTAGTTAATCCTAAAGTGTATACAAGTGAAAATAATGCCTATGAAATAAGTCTTATGACTAAAGCAGCTCACGCCGCAATGTCTTATAGTAAAGAAATTACACAAGTCATTACCCGTATAAGCAAAAAACTTCAAGATATTTTCGTTTTCGCAAGCGATGGAACATGGCAAACTGATACAAGAGCTAACACCAGACTAGTATGTAATGCTATAGCTAGCGATGGCAAAGATATGCAAACTGGTTTTGCTCAATTTGGACGTAATCAAGGCATGGAAATGTTTGAAGAAATTAATCCAGCTGATCTTGGTGTATCTGCCGCGAAGGATGCAGTAACAATGTTACATGCCGAAGAAATGACAGGTGGCGATATTCCTGTTGTTATTAACAATGGTTTTGGTGGTGTAATCCTTCATGAAGCTTGTGTACACGGACTTGAAGCAACAAGTGTATCAAAAGGTATGTCGGTATTTTGTGGTAAACTAGGACAAAAAATCGCAAGTGATATTGTTAATGCTGTCGATGATGGTACTAATCTAAATGCCTGGGGTTCAATAAATGTTGATGATGAAGGCACTCCAAGTAAATGTAATGTTCTAATTGAAAATGGTATTCTAAAGTCTTATTTAGTTGATAAGAAAAACGCAAAAGTGATGAATCATCCTATTACAGGTTCTTCACGTCGTGAGTCATATCGTAATACAACTACTTCACGTATGACAAATACTTATTTCTTAAATGGTACTAGTACCTTTGATAAAATTATCAAAAATACTAAATATGGATTATATGCTGAAAAAATGGGAGGTGGTTCCGTTAACCCCGCTACTGGTGAATTCAACTTTGCGGTTGCAGTAGGATATTTAATTGAAGATGGTAAAATCACAAAACCTGTAAGAGGCGCGACTTTAGTTGGCTCAGGACCAGAAATATTAATGAATATTGATATGATAGCAGATAATCTTGAATGTTCACATGGTATGTGTGGGTCAGAAAGTGGATCAATCCCTACTAATGTTGGCCAACCAACAATTCGCGTATCCCATATTACCGTAGGCGGAAAGGGAGGTAATAAATAATGACATATAATGAAATAATCGATTTAGGACTCAAACTTGGACTCGAAGAAATTGAATTATATTCAGAAAATGTAGAAGGTAATACTGTTAAAGTCTTTAATGGTGAACTTTCGAACTATAATTCAAGCAATACATTTGGCATGTCAATTAGAGGTAAATATAATAACAAAATGTGTTATGTTTATACAGAAACTTTGGAAAAAGATGTAATCGAGACTTTATTAAAAACATTGATTGAAAATGCAAAGTCTCTAACATCTACTGAAACAGAATTTTTATATGAAGGTAGTAAAGAATATCCTAAAGTAGTAAACAAGGAAGCAGATTATAAAAATCATACGCTACAAGAAAAAGTAGAATTATTAAAGACTTTAGAACGTGGTGCAAAAGAAAGTGATAGTAGAATTGTTGCGGCTGGCTATTGCCAATATGCCGAAAATGCAGTGAAGGTAAGGATTGTAAACTCTAAAGGACTTGATTTAGAGCGTTCGACATCGTACATGTATGCGTTTCTAGGACTCACAGCCTCTGACGGCAAGAATGTAACGATGGGATTTGCTCAAGATATTAATACTACATTTAATAATATTGAAAAAGACCGCATCATTAAAGAAGCGGTTGAAAATGCAATAAATTCATTAGGCGCAGAATCGGTTGAAAGTGGAAAATACTCAATTGTTTTTTCTGAAGATACGGCTAGTGATTTATTACAAGCTTTTTCATCAATTTTTGTAGGCGAAAGTGCACTACGTAAAGTTACTAGTTTGACAGATAAAGTTGGACAAAAAGTTTTTGGTGAAAATATTACAATTATTGATGATCCTTTCTGTGATAAAAGTATTGTTAAAATCCCATTTGATGATGAAGGCGTTCCATGTCAAACTAAATCAGTTGTTGAAAACGGTGTGTTTAAAGGATTCCTTCATAGTCTAAAAACCGCAAATGCCTTTAACACTGTGTCAACTGGTAATGGTTTTAAACCAGGAATTAAAAGTAGTGTTACTACTACTCCAACTAATCTTTATTTAAAACCTGGTACTATTAGTAAAGAACAACTAATTAAAAACACTGATAAAGGTATTTATATAACAGAACTTAATGGCTTGCACGCTGGATTAAATACTATTTCTGGTGACTTTAACCTCCAAGCATCTGGTTTTATGATTGAAAATGGTGTAAAAACTAAACCAGTTACTTTATTTGTAATCAGTGGTAATTTCTATGAAATGATGAACAACGTAGAAGAAATTGCAAGTAATATCAAAGACCGATTTAATGGTATTGCCTCACCTTCATTTAAGGTGAAAGGCTTAATGATTTCAGGTAAATAAGAGAATTAGCTATCGCTTTTGCGATAGTTATTTCTTTATTGTGTCAATAACTTTGCACTTTTACAAAAAAAATCTTATTTATAAGCGAAATTATT
>UQAI01000037.1 GCA_900538885.1 uncultured Mollicutes bacterium | reverse complement strand
ACAAAACCCATTAATCTAGGGCACAATTTTGTGCACGATGATTGACAAACCGTCATTTTGTTGATTTTATTATCAATATAACATTTATAATGGTTGTTTATTTTTGTATTTATTTGTTTCTTCTTGATATAAATCATTACCTAAAGTATCATATGTGACTACACAAAAGAAGTTTTCTACTTCTAACTTATATATAGCCTCAGGTCCTAAGTCCTCATAACACACTAGGTCACATTTTTTTATTGTTCTAGAAATAATGGCAGCAGCACCACCTATTGATGAGGCATATATAGCTTTATATTTTTTTAATTCTTCTTTATATATATTACTACGAGGCCCCTTACCAATCATAATCTTTAAACCTTTTTCAAGAAGTGGAAGGGTGTAGGGGTCCATTCTATAACTTGATGTGGGACCAGCTGAGCCAATTACTTGGTTTGGCTTTTTAGGGGTTGGACCTACATAATATATAGTTGCGTTATTAATATCAATGGGAAGTGGCTTATTATCTTTAATTAATTGAACAAGTCTTTGATGGGCTGCATCTCTAGCTGTAAAAATAGTACCAGTTAATTCCAAGAGATCACCAGCTCTTAGGCTTTCTATTTGTTCAGTTGTAAGTGGAAGTTTAAATTTTTTTATTTCTTGCATATGTCACCTATATTGTTTTAGTTTTATGACGGGATGCATGACATTGAATGTTAACAGCAACAGGTAAACTAGCTATATGGCAAGGGTAACTATTTGCTTTAACTGAAAGACATGTGGTTGTACCACCAAATCCCATGGGGCCAATTCCTTGATTATTGATTTCTACTAGTAATTCTTTTTCTAATTTGTTTAAAATTGGATCTGGGTTTTCATCATTGAGTTCCCTAAGTAAGGCTTTTTTCGCAAGAATTGTGGATAACTCAAAATCTCCACCAATACCAAGTCCTACAATAATTGGGGGACATGGTTTACCACCTGCTTTAATTACCGTATCAATAACAAATTTTTTGATTCCTTCTATTCCATCTGCAGGAGTTAACATTTTTACTGCACTCATGTTTTCACTGCCAGCACCTTTACAAGTTAGCGTTATTTTAAGTTTATCGCCTGAAACAAGTTTTATGTGCGTAATAGCTGGAGTATTATCGGTTGTGTTTATTCTATCTATTGGGTGTCTAACCACTGATTTACGAAAGTAACCTTTTTGATAAGCTTTTCTTACGCCTTCATTAATTGCTTCATATATATCACCATCAATATGGACATCGTATCCTATTTCTAAAAAACATACTACAATGCCTGTATCTTGGCATATTGGTAGGTGATAGTTTGTTGCGTAGTCATCATTTTCTATTATTTTGTTTAATACCATTTTACCGATTGGAGATTGTTCTTTTGTTTTTGCTTGTTGAATAATATTTAAGACATCATTTGGAATATTTTCACAAGCATCTATTAACATGTCTTCAATAACATTAGTTATGTCAGTTGTTTTAATTAATCTCATATAATCACCATTTATAAATTTATGTGTTTTACTTCATCAATTTTTTTATACCATGACATTGTTTTTTTAGTTTTCTCTACATTTCCTGTTGTATAAACATTAATAACTGGTAAAGTAGTACTAGTATTTAACAAATTATTTTCTTTTAGAATTTCATATAGTTTTATACTTGTTGGATATCCACAAGCAATATAGTTAATATTTTGGCCAAGTAGTTTTTTTATTGGTTTTTCTAAAATGCTGAAATGTGTACAACCATATATTATTGTATCAATATCAGTATTTTTTAAACATTCTAGTTTGTTGTTTACTATTTCAAATGCTTTATCACTATTTATATCATTATTTTCAATATAATCAACAAACTCAGAACAAGCAACAGGATAAGTATTTACATTATTTTCTTTTAATATTTTTTGGTAAGTTCCTTTTTTGATAGTAGCGCTTGTTCCAAGCACACCTATACATTTATTCTTACTTACCTTTATAGCATAACTACTAGTAGGTTCAATGACATCAATAATAGGGATTGTTGTTAGTTTTCTAACTTTATCCACAAATAGTGATGCAGTATTGCATGCTATAACTATTGCTTTGACGTTTTGTTTAATTAAATAATAAACAAGATTTACTACACATGTTTCTATTTCATCGTTTGTCTTTGTTCCATATGGACAATTAGCCTCATCTGCTATATATAAATAGTTTTCATTAGGGAGCTTTTTTATTAACTCATCAAGTACTGTTAACCCTCCCACTCCTGAATCAAATACACCAATTGGTCTTTCCCTCATTTTGCACCTCATTTTGCATTTCCTGCATTTTATTATAATTTATTCATTTTTCTTTTAAAGTTTTAATTTTGCCCTTATTTTAAGCCTTAAATTAGATTTTAACAAACATTTGATTGTTACATAATTATTTTATCACAATTAACTACCTAAGGTCTAGTGTTTTGTTTATATTTTAAATTAGATTATTTTTAAAACAATTTAGTTATTTTTTTTAAAAAAAGAGAAATTTTCCATTCTCTTTCTTTTAATTACTTTATGAATATTTCCTATATGTCATACTTACTTAATAGTTTTGATGGTGTAAGTTTCATATATAACGAGATAGGCAATATACCTATTATTAGATTTATAAGCATTAAACTTGAAGTAGTTAATAAATAGGTATTTAGGTCAATCGCAAAGTTAATATTACTGTTTGGAAAGTTAGTAATGAGGTTTGTAATTATGTAACAAAGGGTACAACTAACAAGGGTTGTTTTTAAGGTCATTACTAACATTTGGATTAGGTATACATGAATAATACTTTGTTTATTTATTCCTATAGCTCGGTATACACCAATTGTATAAATGTTCTTTATCGCATAAGATTTCATTGTAAAAAAGATAATAATTAAGGTCACAATAATAATTGTAATAGTTATAATTGTACGTGATGTAACTACTTTTTGTGCCTCTTTTTCTGCAGGTTTCACTAGTTCATCATATTTAGAACCATGTTCAATTTGAATTTTGTATTGACTAGTCTCATTGAATTCTTCAGCTAGATTTTGCATATATTCCCTTGCTTGATTTTTAACTTGTTCATTTGGAATATATATATAGAATTCTTCATGATTATATAATAGAGTTGATCTTAATAATTTTTCATAGCCATCATCTGCTATTATCATATTAAAAGGACATTCAGTAGGAAACTCCTTTATTTCTACTATTTTAAGTGATAAGTTATCTCTATTAGGTGTTAATTCATCACCAACTTTATATGGCCATTCTTGACGTTGTCTTGGTAAAAGAGTGCTAATAATGATTTCATTATTTTGAAGAACACTTGAAAACGTTGGATCATATTTTTTATATTCTGTGATTGAACAAACTTTAATACTGTTTTTCTTTAATCCTGCTGGGTATGCCGCAAGTAGTGCCCACTCATTTAGATAAGCAGAATTTTGGTTAGTTCTAGCTACACCTGAAATTGTGAATTCTACTTCGCTACTTGAAAGTTTTAACTTTTGGCCTACAAAAGTACTAACATTCATAAAATTACTTATGGAATTATTTTCCAAAAGATTTAATGCTAACCATTCATCTATTACTATTTCAAAACCACTTGTTGGCATTTTACCATAAATAACTTTATTTTCATCTAATGCACTTAGTGGCATTAGTGTATATCCCTCAAGTGAATATTCATTAATTTGAAGTTGGGTATATCCTGTAATTTTAAAGTCTAGTTTTGATGATAATTGATAAGATGACACCGGCATTATTTCTAATGTTGGTTGTTCTTTTCTTATTTTGTCATATAGATTACCAAAGGTTTGTGTTAATTGTTCCGATGTTAAACCTACTTCACCACTAGATACTTTAATGTTGTATAGTCTTGAGTCTGTATAGCTTAAATGGCGATAATCAACTTTTGAGCTGGCAATAATACTTTGGATTGTGGCAAGGGTTAACGCAGCCATCACAAATAAGATTAATGATATAAATATATTTTTCTTTTTAACTTTTCTTAAGTTAGTAAGTGCTAAATTCCATATTTCTTGAAACGATAATCTAGGCGTATTTTTATATTCTAATTCTTTTAATTGAAATTCACTAAGCAAGACTTTTTCTTTTACATCTATTTCTTTACGATATTCATCTTTAATTTCTATTTCATTGTTATCATCTACTACTACTATTTCTTGATTGCTTGTGATGTAGTATTTACCATTATCATAAATTAATTTAATATTTACTTGGCTTGTATCATTACTATAAAAATCAATGTTTAAATATTCATTACTATAATTATTATGATTATATTCTTTTAGATATATATTATAATCATCTTTGTATTTATATAAAGAAACTTTTTCATTATTAGTTATTGATATAACTTTACCATCACTAACTGTTATAATTTGATCAGCATAACTACTTGCAATACTCTTTTCATGTGAAACCATTATAACTAAAACTTTTTCACTTATCTTCTTTATAATATTCATAATTTGAAGAGTATTTTTCTCATCTAGATTCCCTGTAGGTTCGTCCGCAAGAATTACTGATGGTGATTTAATTAACGCTCTAGCAATGGCAATTCGTTGTTGTTGACCACCTGACAATTCAGAAACAAGTTTGTTCTTATATTTAAGCATCCCTACTGCTTTTAATGTGTATTCAATACGTTGTTTCTTTTCATCGTTTGATATCTTATACATATTAAGCATTAACTCTAGATTATAGTAAACAGTACGGTCTGTTAATAGTAAATAGTTTTGAAATATATATCCTATTTTTTCATTTCTCATTCTATCTATTTTGCTTGCACAATATTTTTTTATCAAATATTCATCAACTTGAATTGAACCACTATCAAAACTGTCTAATC
The DNA here is from genome assembly GCA_900538885.1 of uncultured Mollicutes bacterium. GTDB lineage: Bacteria > Bacillota_I > Bacilli_A > ML615J-28 > CAG-313 > UMGS75. The sequence continues at coordinate 8,810 of UQAI01000037.1, read as the reverse complement.
CACCAATAACATTTAAAAGAGTTGTTTTACCACTGCCTGATTCACCTAGGATTGTGACTAACCCAACACTTGGGAATTCAATTGTTGCATCATTAATAACGTGAATTTGATTCGTATGTTTTTTATTGAAATATTTATTAAGTTTATTTATCTTAATCATGTTATTCCTCCTTTAATGACGTTATTTTAATTTTACTTTTAATATACTTATTGAAATAATAACTAATTATTAAAGAGGTAATTAAACAAAGACCTAGGCAAATTATATAATGGTATACTCTTATATATTTAAAGAATTCTATTAAATACGTATTACTTGTTGTTTTACTTACAATCGTTGTAATAATGATTAAGCATAGCATACTTATAATTGTATAAAATATCATTTCAATAATATTAATGATTTTGTTAGTTTTATTTGATAAACCAAGCATTTTAAGAATTAAATAATCATTCTTTTTAAGTTTTAAAATTCCATAGCATAGTAATACTATTACTATATTTATAACAATTAATCCAACTAATGAAATGGCAAGGGTAATATAACGTACGGTAACCTTTTCCATATCGTAGCCAATTACGCTACTTCTATAACATGAGATAGCCTGTAGGTCGCTTTTTGATAATGCATTTATAACTTCATCAGTATATGCATAATCATCTATGTATACCGCAAATTGTTTTTTATCCACAAGTTCATTATATATTTGATTAAATAATGTTGGTGAAACACCAAGTCCTTCATCAAAACTTTCAAATTTCGTTTCTGTATTAATGATAACACTATATGTTTTATTGATTCCATCAATTGAAAGATTTAATTGATTGGTTTCTTTTAGAGTAACATCAGGATTATTTTTAATTGTTGTATATCCATCATAATAGGTTGGTGATAAAGAAATTTCGTTTCCTGTTAAATTATAATCTATCATAATATAATTATAGTTAATTGCTTTGTTGATTACTTGCCAGTATTTATTAACATAACTATATGGATATTGTAACTTTAAATTTAAGTTTGTTAATTCTAACATTCTACATATATCTTCAGAAAAATACGCTTGGGTTGTTGGCTTTTTCAATATTCCTACTATTTTTATTTCATATGTTATAACCGTATCTTTACCCCATTTTTTAGGATTACAAAAATAAATAGTTTCAGTTGAATTTAATTTTGAGGAATCATCAGTATAAACAACCATTTCTAAATTAGATGTTGGAAGTTTTCCTTCCTTTAAATCTTCTTCTTTTAGAAAACTCGCAGAACGCATAAAGCGATCTCTATTTTTAACATAAAAAGTAGTATTATCTACAAATATTTGAGATTCATTGTTATCTTGCCATCCCCCCAAATATAATGTACTACAATCTTCCGGTCTAAAATAATTGATGTCAGTTATATAATCATATTTTTCAACTTGACTAACTTGTTTTACTTTCGCTTTTTCTAGTATTTCATTATCAATACTTTTATTATTAGTTTCTTTAACGATTAGTCTTGTCATATCATGATTAATAAAAATATCATCACTCAATTTTTTGGTCTTATTATCATCTAGGTTAGCAACAAATGTGCCAAAACAAATGAATGTTGCTAAAACATTTACAAAGATCATTAAGAAAAGTAGGGTTGTCCGTTTAGGTTGCGACTTTAAATTCAGTAAGAAGAAATTAAATGCTGTACTTATATTATGATGATGTTTATTATTTTCGATAGGCGTTAATTTTCTTACTTCTTCTTTTGTTTCATCTAGAACAACTACACCATCATATAATCTTATTTTTCTTGTAATGTAGGGTTCTGCTTGAGGCATATTGTGCGTTACAACAATTACTAGTTTATTTGTTGATATTTTTTTTAGTAATTCCATTATCATTTTGCCGTTTTCAGCATCTAAGTTACCAGTTGGTTCATCCGCAACAATAATATTTGTTTCTTTCGCAAGAGCTCTTGCGATTGAAACTCTTTGACGTTCACCACCTGAAAGTTTAGTGGCCTTTTTATTTTTTAATTTTTTAATTCCAACTTCATCAAGTAATTTATTAGCTTTGTGTTTTGCATCTTTAGCTGGCATACCATCTATAATAAGAGGAACCATAACATTTTCTAAAACAGTAAATGAATCTATTAGATTATAGTTTTGAAAAATAAAGGCAATTTCTGATTTTCGGTAATTCTCTAATTCCTCCATACTATAATATGAGGTTGGATTACCATTATAATAAAGTTCACCATCTTCATATGTATCAAGTCCAGATATTACATTTAATAATGTGGTTTTACCACTGCCAGATTCACCAGTAATAGCCACAAATTCACCAATGTTAAATTCAAGATTGATTTTAGACAAGGCACACGTTACCGATGTTGAACTATGATAATACTTGGTTATGTTTTCTAATTTAAGCACTTAATCACTTCCTTTTATTTTATTGTATCATATTTAATAGAGATTTTCAAGGAACTAAAGAAAAAGACTAGAATACTAGTCTTAAGCTTTAATTTTTATTACTGGTCTAACCCCAATATGATTATAATAACAATCTACAAATTCATATATAATGCCATCATAATTCATACCGTATACTTTGTATGGTACAGTTTTGTTGGCATTACGTAACCAATACATAGCATAACCATTACGGTCTACTCTTGTATCTTTACTATTATGAATTTCACATAATATGGATGCATAATCTGTAGGCATTAATTCTTTTTGAATTGCAAGATCAAAATCTTCACTACTAAGTGTATAGACAAAATCACTAAAATTATCATATTCGTATTTAATCATTTGGTTTTGTTCAGTATCACTGAAGGCAGTATTTAAAAAAGTACTATTTAACCATTCTCTTAAATCTGAATATTGATAAGTATTAGCTGGGGTTTCTGTAGGAACTCCAGGCTTATTTAAGTATGAGTAGGCATCCACACTGAAATAAACATCACTAATAAAAACTTTACTATCTACAATTTTGTCAGCGTAAAGATATTTACTACTGCCTATTTTTACTACTTCCCAGCTAATTGGTTCTACTTTATAATAATCAGTGTTTTTTACATAGTATTCATTATTATATTCTATAAAACCACGGTCACTAGTTTTTGTGATTTTTGATAGTTCTAATATAGTTGCTTCATCTACTACCTTAGTTTGTGGATACATTCCAAATTCCATTTTACCTAAATATTCTATTTTTTCTTCTTTTTTTGTACAACTAGCTAATAGGCTAAATGCTAGAATGATTAAGAATACAGTTAATATTTTTTTCATTTTATTGCCTCTATTTGAATGGATCAAAATCAGTATTTGGATCAAAGTTCATAATAAAATCAACTAGTAATGCGATAATTTCATCCACATCTTTCATTGAGCAAACTTCAGCTGAAGAATGCATATAACGTAAAGGAATACTAACTAAATAAGTTGGAATTCCATCATGCATATCATAAACGCTATCCGCATCAGTATAGCTTCTACTTGTAGCAATATCCATTTGAATATTTAGCCCTAAACGTTTGGCTGAAGCAAGCATCAATTCATGAATTTTTGGATTCATCAATGAACCTCTTGTAAGAATTGGACCTTTGCCTAGTGATGTATCTCCTGTTAAACCATCTAAATAATTAATATCAGTAGCGTATGAAACGTCTATCGCAATCGCAATTGTTGGATTTACAACTTGAGCAGCCATTTTAGCTCCTCTTCCAGTTGTTTCTTCACCTACTGTTGTTGATGCATAAACTCCAAGTTTTGTGCCTTGTTCTTTTACTTTACGAAGTGTTTCTAAAATAATATAGGCTCCAAGTTTATCATCAAGGGCTCTACCTGCTAAACAATTATTGTTTAATTCTGTGTAATCTGTTATATGTACAACAGGATCACCTATTTCAATAAGCTTTAATGTGTCTTCTTTAGAAGTTGTTCCAAGATCTAATAAAAGATCTGTAACTTTCAACTTTTCCATATTTGGAGTATAACCAATTACTCCATATACTTCTTTACCACTTTGGGTAATCACTCTAACATGTTGCCCAATATAAACTTGTGGTCTTACTCCACCAGCTCTAGCTAAACGGCATGTACCATCATTTAAAACTTTTTCTATATATAAACCTACTTCATCAACATGTCCACATAATAATATTTTAGTTGGTGATTCTGGGTTTATTACATTTATAACGTTGAAATTGTGATGAGTAATAACAGTATCACTAACATTCTTCATTTCATTTATAATCATTTTTTGAATTGCAAGTTCAGAACCAGATGGTGATGGTGTTTTTAACATTTTATAAAGTAATTCTCTCATAAATCCTCCTTAATACTTTTATAAAAATTTATATTTGTTTTCTTTTTCTTCTACTCTTGAATAAATTTCTGTCCATTTATTCTCAAAAAATAGTGGTAGTTCCATTTCAAAACCTTCAGCTAGTTTAATTTGCGTTAAGTCTTTTACTTTAATCCAAGATATGTTTCCTTCACTTGTTCCGGTAATAATAGTTCCTTTATATGTAGTAGTTTTAAATAGTAGTCCAACATTTCTAACATTAGTTTTTTCATACCATTCTCTAATACCTATTAACTTAGGGTTTGTAATATCATATCCAGTTTCTTCTTTTATTTCACGAATCACTGCCTCAACAATTGGTTCATCTTTTTCCACATGTCCACCTGGAAAAGTAAATCCAGGCCAATCATTAAGTCGATTTATCATTAAGACTTCTTCACTTTTTTCATTGTAAATCATGCACATCACTGTAAGTATTATTTTTTCCATACTATCACCTATTTTATTATATCAAATATTTCATAAAAAAACACAAAAAAGATATCAGGAACGATATCTTTTTTCACTATTAATCTTTTTAACTATTAGTTTTATAACTAGTTCTATTAAAACAACTAGTAAAACTAATAAGATTCCCCACGCTATTAACTCGCTCATACCACTAGCATAGCCAACGCTTGATTTTGTGATTGATATTATTTTACCAACACTATTTTTTGTTTGGCAAATGAATTCACCCATTACCATTGCTTTTAGTCCTAAACCAAATGTTTGAAGGAATATCATAATCAGGTAATCTTTAATTAATGGTATATATACATATATTAATGATTTAAACATATTTGTATTAATCATTTTTAAATCCTCAATTAATACTTTATCAATTCCATCAATCGAAGCAATAACTCCTTCTACACTAATTGGCACAATAACAAGAGTTGTTATTATATATGGAGCTACTCCACCATTAAAGATAATCCATAAAAATACAGATATTACCGCAAGCGGTATGGTCTTCATAATACTGATAATTGGTTTAAAGAAATACACAGTATCTTTTTTCCATATATATAATAAACCAATTAAAAGTGAAACCACAAACGATATAGTAACACTGATAGTAATTCTAAGTAATGTAATTCCTAAAGTCTTTAGATTTTTTAAATTAAATAAACCTACAAAAGATTTTGTAATCATTGAAAGATGTGGAAATATAGCAGGTTCATTTCTTATGAACGCATATATCTCCCATATTCCTATTAGTAATAATATTGTGATACAAGCATAAAGTGTTTTTTTAAGCGTAGAAATCCTCATCTGGTAATTTATCTCCTATAGTTTTGCCAAGTCCTAGTTCAATTAGTTTATTAAAGTAAAATTCTATTTCTAACTTATTATACTTTTCATTTATAAAATGACAATTTGGAATTGCTTTAACTAAAGTTTCAACACCAATTTTGGAAAGTGTTTCATCTACATTTACAGCACTTGTGGCAAGTTTGTTAGGATCACTTGTGGCAAGAGTTAATGAATCGTTCATGTATGTTAATACTTTTTTAACGGTTTCATCTTTAAGCTTGTCAGTTTTTACAAAAATGCCAGCTTGTGGAATGGCATAATCACTTCCTGCCATCTTCTTCCATTCTTCTTGTAAATCTAATGTATAGTATTTACCACTAGCGTTAAATTTAGAAATTGATGGTTGGGCAGAAACGATTGTTGTAGCGTTACCGCTAATTAGTGCTGCGTTAGCTTCAGTAACATCATTAATGTAATTAGTTTTAACATCTACATTATAATAGTGAATTAAGCTTCTATAAACGATGCCTGGAGTAGCAGTAAGACCAAATACTGTAGCTTCTCTTCCGTTTAAATCCGTAATGTCATTTAATTTTTCAGTTGAAACAAGATAGAAACAACCACCAACAATTGTTTGATAGAATGAATAATTATAGTTATTAAGTGATTGATAGAATTTAGCTCCTAGATTAACTGGTGCTATAATTATATCATAACTACTATTAGTAAATCCAGCAATAAGAGCATCACTTCCTGCAACAATTTCATAATCAATTAAATCACTGTGTTTATCTAGTGCTTCAGCAACACCTAAAGTAGGTGTTCCACTAGGAACTATAATTTTAACTTTTTCAGTTTTCTTTGTGTTGTCACATGATACCAAACCAAGACATGTAACAAATAACATGATAAATGCAATTAATTTATAAATCTTTTTCATTTTATTTTCCCCCTATATAATTATTGTTTTTCATTTACATTACTATTATACTTTATTTATGATATAATATATGTAACAAATGTTACAATTTTAAAAATTAGGAGGATCTATGCAAAGTCTATTAGCATATATATCTAAGTACAATTTACCAATTAAAGAATTATCAAGTGGAGATATTTTATTTAATGAAGGAGAACCATGTGAAAAGATGGGAATTGTAATTAAAGGAGAACTAATTATTTCCACTATTACTTATAATGAAAAAGAAGAAACCTTTAACACCATTAAAGAAGGAGAAATGTTTGGTGATCTTCTTATCTTTTCAAAAAATCCTGTTTACCTTGGTGATGTTGTGGCGAAACGAAAAACCAGTGTTATCATTATTTCTAAACAAAAATTAATAACTCTTTTATCAACTGATGAAGAATTTTTAAATATATATATGAGCGTTATTTGTAATAAAGCTGTGAACATCAAGAAACAAGCAAAATTATTATCTCATAAAAATATTGAAGATCGCATTCTTTTTTATTTAAAGTTAAAAGATACTGGTGATCATATCATTAAGTATGACACTATTACAAATCTTTCTATGGAGTTATCACTTCCTAGACCATCGGTATCAAGATCATTATCAAACCTTGAAACTAAAGGATATATCACTAAAAACAAACATACCATAACATTAAAACACACTTCATAGAAAACTATGAAATGTGTTTTTTTGATAATGTAAATTAGCGTAAGAAATAAGTCTTAGTAATGCTATTTATTTATATCAATGTTTCAATATAATCACCATTTGGATAACTTTTTTGATAAGGTTTGGTCTTTTTTAAAAAGAGTGTACTATATAATCTTGTGTACACTCTTATTATATTAACAAAGGATAGTAATGTAGAAAAGGTAGGATACTATCCTTCTTCGAAAAAGTTATTATCTTATTAATCTTTTAAATACATATCCATTGGAAATGTTAAGTATTCAACTGGTTTTAATTCATCAGCTGTAACATAGCCAGGTTCAGCCATTAATAATGAAGGAATTCTATTAACGATTGTTGCACAAGTATGTTCAACTGTTGCAGGTTTTTCAACTTTAAATTTAACGTTAGGTTCACCAGTGATTTCCCAATCACACATATCGCCTTCATCAGGTCCATATACCTTACCAATTGTTTCTTCTTCAATTGTAATTCCTTGTAATGTTTCAATTGTAACAACTGATGACATACCTAAGCAATGACCAGCTTTAATAGTTTTTTGAAGTGTTTCACTATAAGTATCTTCTTTTGCAAGATATGGAACATTCTTTTGACTAATACTCTTAATTGTTAAACCAAGTTTATTAGCGATAGCTTCACTAGCATTCCATGCATATGATGCAGCGAATTCTGTTGGATGAGCAATTTGTTGTTCAAATTCTTCAGCTGTTAAATCGCAACCATGAGCTTTCGCAAGAGCAAGTCCATATTCATCAACATTGTAACTATATGCACCTTTAATCTTTGTTATAGTATGGCAACCACCACAAACTAATGCGACCATATTAATCCAGAAGATATCTTGCATACCAGAACCAGTTACAGTACATCCAGTTTCTTTCGCAAGTAAATCAATTTTGTTGGTTAATTCGGCTGAAGTAGTCCAAGGATAAATTGCTTCTTCGCATGTAGTAATTACATTGATACCTCTTTCTACACATTCTTCAACATGTTTATATATATCAGGTATAAAACTAAATAGTGTTACAACAGCAACATCAGCATCACAACTATCTAAAACTTTGGCAGCATCATTACTGATAGTAACACCAAGTTTCATTCCAAGTTCTGCATAATCGCCAACGTCCATGCCTACGATGCTTGGATTAACGTCGATTGCTCCAACAATTTCAGCACCTTTTTCATGTAAATAACGTAAAATGTATTTTGACATTTTACCACATCCATATTGTACGACTTTAATTTTTCTCATTTTTTATGTCCTCCTCTTATTTCCTTTTTTAGATATTTTTACCATATCCACCAATATTATACAATGGATTTTAAAAATAAGCAATATTTTTTCTTAAATAGCTAATACTATTTTTTAATATATATATATACTTGTTGATATAGAATATCTTGGCAATTTATGTTAAGTACTAGATTTTTATTTGATTTTAATGTATAATAATAAAGTAAAGAAATAGAAAGGAAGAGAAAAATGCACTACAAAATCACAGATTTTGGCGCCGTAACCAGCGACGCCTTGCAAACGGAAGCCATTCAAAAGGC
>UQAI01000036.1 GCA_900538885.1 uncultured Mollicutes bacterium | reverse complement strand
TCATCTTTCCGTATAATTGACTAATTTTATTAATAATTATTCAAATTGTATTTAATTTGGTTAGGTTAAATTTAAATTTTAATAATAAAAAAATCTAGGAGAAAAATCCTAGATTGTGTATGCTTGTGTTACTTGGCCCTTTTTAAAAAAATCAAATTGATAATTAACTGTCTTTTTTCATTTCAAACGCTCTGAGAAGGGTTATAGATCAATCTTATTCAAAATTTCGATTTGCAACTCTTCTGCGAGTTTGATTGCTTCTTGCGTTGCGTTGTCATTCATATGTTTAAAAAAATGAGCATCATCATCAATAATAACTTTTGCATCCATTTCTTTAGCAAGCTTCCAAAATTCATATTTCGGATAGCTATAACTTACATGTCCGTTATTTAAAAGATATTTATGTTCTTTACGGTTGCAGTTTCTGATACCATTAGCATTAATTTCTAAATAAACGTTATTTTTGATTGCGGTGGAAATTATTGATTTCGCTACGGAAATAGCAGTTTCGTCCCATCTATTATAGGTCCAACAATAAAGATCTGGATGGGCTAAAATTTTGAAATACCCTGTTTCAATAGCTTTGATAACACCTTTCTCATAAGACTTGATTGCTTCAGCATCAATTTCATCACTATAAATACTTACGATTTTATTTTGATGATGAATAAAATGTTGCCCCAATACTAGGTAATCTAATTGTTCTAAAAATTTAGGGTAATATTCTTTCATTTCCTCAAAATATTCAAGTTCTAAGCCTTTTAATACGTGAATATTTGGATAGGCCTTTTTGGCCTCCTCAAGTTGAGGAAGGTAAAGATCATAATATTCACTAAAACTCATTCGGCGACTTATTATTTGGTTTTTTATTTGTTGAATTAGTGGTCCATGATCAGTTATTCCTATAGTATGATAGCCAAAATCATTAGCAATTTTAACATAATCAATAGGCTTTCCTTCAGCATGTCTACATAAATATGTATGTGTATGATAATTACTTTTCATTTTCATCATAATTGTATCCAAAAATGTCTTTTGGGCTATTATCTTTTACTAGTTTGACCCATCTTGCACTTCTTCCCTTTCCTAGTGGCATTATATAATTTTCATCTCTTAGTTTAAATAAAGCACGATTTATTGTTGAATCACTTACATCAGGATGGTATGCCCTTATATCTTCCTTAGAGAAGGTACTAGGTAATCGGGCAATTGTTTGTTCAATTCCATCACCTTTATACATGCGTTTATCGAAACTTTTTTCTCGAATTATTGCTTTCAACTCCTGGTATGAACTTACAATCATATCAAAAATTAGATTAATCAAGCCATTTAATTGAAGATGACTCGTTGGAAAATTAATAAAACTTAATCTTTTTTCATTATTCCAACTATCTTTATTGTTTAAATTTTTTTCAAAAAAGCCAATATAGTAAAAAACATTTACATTAGATCTTATCAACATGTAGTATAAAGCAAGTAAACTAGCTAGTTCATTATGATCTGAATATGGTTTCATTAAATCCATTTCCAAATAAGCGGTTATTGATAAATACAATTTTTCAAAAGATTCTTTCGTTACATTAAGATGATAATTCTCAAGCATTTTCTCGTATGAAAGACGCATACTGACTGGTTTAGTTAGTTTACTACGAACTCCAAGTAACTCATCATAGTTTTTATTACTGAATTTGTGCGAGTTTTTTCCAAAAATTCGATTTAAATACCCTAAAATGTCACTACCGTTGAATGTATGTTCTGGTGCGTCTTTTTGGATTATTTTTAAAACTTCCTTAATTCCAAGTAGAATTTTTTCTTCTTGGTTAGTTGGATTTGAATTCTTGGTTATGATTAACCGCATACGATTATCGGAAATATTTAGATTTAAAATGCTAGCAATAATGAAGGTTTCTCTTTCTAAATTTTGTTCTATTAAATAATATTTTGCATCGCCGAGTTCTTCTTCTAAATATTTATTTTGTCCTATATTTTTGTATACTTCCAGCATTTTCATTAAAATATTGCTTGGAATCATATACTGACTTAAAGCTTCAAAATTATTCATAAAATCACCATAATTATTATACCTAAAAATTATAAAAAAAGCAAGTAAAAAAAAGTAAACAATTGCTTGTTTACTCTAAATTCCATTAGGATGTCTAGTACTTTTGAATGTAAATGGAACAATTCCTATCGCTACAAACGAGGTAAGTCCGTAGACAATGATTGTAATAATTTTAATATGTCTAATATGATCTGGGATAAGTCTAGTTAATACAAAGCAACTACCAACCAGTAAGATACCGACTAATAATCTTATTATTTTTTTTAGGGGAGGAACATCGTTTGTAAAATTTATCCATTTATTTTCAACGAACACTCCACCTACAAAACCAATCAAAAGCCCATATCCTTGAGCAAAGCCGTGATCAGCAATAGGCAAACAAATAAATGGAGTAAATATAAGAATAGTTAATAGGTATATTATCATTTTACGATTCCAAAATTTGTTAAGTAAAAAGTATGAAACGATTGCGATAATAATACCTAAAGAAAGACCAACAATTACATCACTTGGAAAATGAACCCCCAGGTAAAGGCGTGAAATTGGTATTAGTACAAGAAAAATAATACAAACGCTCAGAATCCACTTCTTTTTGTACTGTAGAGCAATTGTTGTATAAATAGAACCTGCATTTTGAGAATGACCACTAGGAAAACTTGTTCCAGTAGCACCATCTGAAAGTGGTGAATCTTTTAGTCTACGCAAATGTTCTTTTCCTGTGTGTTCAAAAGGTCTTTTTCGATTGACAAAACTTTTCAAGACCCCATTAAGGCATACTGAGGTAATAGTTGCATAAGCTAGTCTTTCACCTTTTTCTTTATTAAAACACCAATACATTATTCCAATGGCTGCAATTATAATAATTGGACCACCAAATTCACTTATTAAGTAAAAGAAAATGTCGAAAAATTTATTTCCTAATCGGTTAATCCAATCCATTATTTTGAGCTCAAATTCCACAAAATTATTTAAAGACATTAGTAATACACACGGACGTTGTCCAGACGCTCCTTCTTGATAACTTTACTACGTTTAGCTAAATCATAAAGTTTTTTAACTTCTTGAATTGTTAAACTACGAACTTCACCTTCTTGTAGGTCATCAATTACGATATTACCAAATCTAACACGGGTTAATCTTTTTACTTCGTGACCGATTGCTGTAAACATTTCTTTAATTTGATGATACATGCCTTCGGTTATCGTGATTCTAACTAATGATGAATTATTTTTACGATCAATACTTTCTATTTCAGCAATTGATGGAAGGGTCATTCGTCCGTTAATTTTAACACCTTTTTCTAATTTTGTCAATTCATCATTATTGATAATGCCTTTAATTCTAACTAAATATTCTTTTTGTATTCCACTATTAGGCCCTACCATTTGATTCATGAAGTCTCCATCATTAGTTAGCAACAAAACTCCTTTTGTATCGTAGTCAAGTCTTCCAACTGGAAATAACCGTTCATTTTTAAGTTCTTCTGGTAAAATGTCAATGACAGTAGTTCGATTATGTTCATCATTACATGTCGAAATTATACCGCGTGGTTTGTTCATTGCGTAATATAATTTTTGAACTCTAACTAATAAAACATCATCTAAAGTTATCTCATCTCTAGGTCCTACTTTCATACCTAATGTGTCAACCACTACACCATTAACTTTTACTCTACCTTCTAAAATCAATTCCTCGGCCTTTCTTCTTGAAGAAACGCCGCTTTCAGCAATTCTTTTTTGTATCCTTTCCATTTTTTCCTCCCTCAAATTATCAATTTTATTAACTATATTATACCAAATTTGACATTTTTTTGCAATTAAAATAGTAATATATATTTAAGGGTAATTTGGGGGGTATTTTCGCATTTTTATTTGTTATAAAATAGATAACAAAGTACAAATACAAAAATAAACGTTATAAGGTCATTTAACAGTCCAATTTTCAAAGTTTTTCCGATTTTAGTCATTTTTATGCTTCCAAAGTATAATGCGATGATATAAATGGTTGTATCATTACATCCTTGTAAAATGGAAGCAATTTTGCCAGGTAAAGAGTCCACGCCATAACTTTCAAAGGTCTTTATCATCATGACTAGAGCTGAACTATGAGAGATTGGCCTAAGAAATGCTTGCATAAAAAGTTCTGGTGCGAAGAATGTATTTGGAAAAATATCCTTAATTATTTCTACAATTCCACTATTTACAAAAACATTTATAGCAATTATTAATACCATAATAGTTGGAAAGATATTTTTTAAAGTACTAAAATTATTTTCAATACCTCTTCCAAACGCATCAAAAGTATTAACTCTTTTAAATAGGCCATATATGACTATAAACATAATATAAAAGACAATAACTATCATTTTTCTTTTTTCCTACCTATCAAATATACTATACGATCTAAAAGAATTGCTGAAAGTGAAGATACTAAAGTTCCAATAATCATTAAGGTTAACAAAGAAACATCATTATTTCCCTTATACATCGTTCTAATACCAAGAATAGTTGTAGGAAATAATGTAAATGAACTAACATTCATTATGATGAAAGTAACCATACTACGGGAAGGCTTTTCTTTGTGAGGATTAATTTTTTGTAATTCTTCAAATGCTTTTAAACCTAGAGGAGTTGCTGCTGAACCTAAGCCTAAAAGATTAGCAATAATGTTTGAACAAATGTATTCTAATGCGACATCATCTGCTTTAAGTTCTGGGTAAAGTTTTAGCAATGGCTTTCTAAGAAACTTCGTTAAATTTTTAATTAATCCACTTTCAATTGCTATATTGAAAACTCCACCCCAAAAAAGAATAATCAAGGCTACATTAAAAAATATCTCGAAAGCTTCATTTGAAGAATTTAGAATTATATTTCCCATCTCATTTATCTTTCCTGTAAAGATGCTAATAATCACACCAGCAATTAAGAGAGCGCTCCAAACATAATTAATCATCTTTTTTACCTCTCAAACGCTCTAAAGCGGGTTTTATGTAATAGTTTGTTAAAATATTTGTATTTAGATTTTTTGCTTCAAAAAATAACTGATAGAAGTTTTGATGGATTTGCCAGTCATTATGCGCACCAAGAGTTACTACAATAATATCAGTATTGTTCTTATTATATACAGTAACTAAAGTACGTCCAGCTTTTTCTGTATATCCAGTTTTACCACCTAAAACATAGTTATAGTGCTGTACTAACTTATGTTTATGGTGTAAATATAAAAAATGATTTTCAAGTTCAACGACTTTTGCTTTGGTTCCAAATATTCTCCTAAATTCTTTGTTTCTTATTGCATAAGCTGTAAGGATGGCCATGTCATAGGCAGTCGTATAATTAAGAGTTTCATTATCTAGTCCTGATGGATTGTTAAAGGTTGAGTCTGTCATACCTATTTTAATAGCTAATTTATTCATTAACTGAATAAAATCATTTTCTTTTCCAGATAGATGCATAGCAAGTACCTTCGCTGCGTCGTTTCCAGAATTTAACATTAAGCCAAGGAGTAGGTCTTCTACTTTCACATAATCACCTGGCATTAAATATATTTTGGATCCTATTGTGTTAATCATTTCAGATGTTACATAAACGTAATCATCTAATTCATAATTTTCAAGAGCTGTTATGCATGTTAAAATTTTAGTAATGGATGCTGGAAGTAATTTTGTATGACAATTTTTTTGATATAATATTTCCTTACTACTTGCATTATATACAATTGCACTCGTTGCATCGATTGAGAAATTAATAGCTTTACTATTAATTGCATAAGAACTATTTTCATATTTGTATATTTTTACTTTAACTATTCCTATCATCAAAAGACTGTATGCGATTAATGATAATAGTAATAATCCTTTTTTTCGCATTTTTTCTTCACCATTACATTATATTCAGCTGGTTTGATAATTAGAAAAAAAGTCCCCTATGGGACTTTATTTTTTAAAAAAATTATCAATTATGTTAAATGCTTTATTAATGGTTTCTTGAAAATCATCACGGTTAATGTCTAATATTGTAATATTAGGTTTATTTTTAAACCATGTAATTTGTCTTTTTGCATAGTGTCTTGTATTTTTTTTGACTTCATCAACGCATTCATCCAATAATTTTTCTCCATTAAAATAGGCAATAAACTCTTTATACCCTATTGCTTTTTGCGCAGTCTTACTTAAATTCATTAATGATAATTCTTTTACTTCATCTAGTAATCCTTCTTCTATCATTTTATCAACTCGTTTGTTTAGGGCATTATACAATTTATCACGGTCCTCATTTAAAAAGATAATTAAAGGATCATACAATAGTCGATTATTAAACTTGGTTACTATAGCATTGTCTTCAGCAAGTTCAATGGCTCTGAGCACGCGTTTGCGGTTATTCATGTGAATTTTAAGAGCTGCCTCTGTATTTAAGCTTTCAAGAATTTTATGAAGTTCCTCATTAGTTAAATTACAATATTTTGTTTCTGTCTCGTTGTTTCTACCTACTTTACTAAAATCGTAATCATAGATCACACTATCTAAATATAAACCACTACCTCCGACAATTAAAGGGATTAAGTTTCTATTTTCAAATTCAGAAATTAGGTTTCTAACATTTTGTTGATATTCAGCCACAGAGTATTCTTCCGTGGGTTCTTTAATGTCAAACAAATGATGAGGTATGTTTTGCTTTTCCTCATTTGTAACTTTGGCCGTTAAAATATCCATATTTTTATAGACTTGGTAAGCATCACCATTAATAATTTCAGTATGATATTTTTTTGCAACTTCGATAGATAGTTTTGTTTTTCCGGTTCCTGTGGGGCCTGTGATAATTATAACTTTATTCATTACATCACCCTTTTAAACATCTTTTCAAGTTCATACTTTGTAAACTTAATAGTGGTTGGTCTACCATGAGGACATGTATACGGCATTTCACAATTATCTAAGTTAGCCATTAAAGTGCTTACCTCTAAATCGGTAATAGCCATATTGGCTTTGATTGACTTCTTACAACTTAGTTTTTTGGCAAGACTATCTAACATAATTTGTTTATTGACATTTCTGTTTGAAAGTAAATGTTCAATAATATCACGGACAAAGTTTTCAGCATTGCTTTCTTTAATCCAACTAGGTAACTCACGAACTAAAATAGTATTATTGCCAAATGGTTCGATTATAATATGCATTTTTTTAAGTTCTTCATTTTGTTCCATTATTAGTTCTAACTGTGATACATTGTATTCTAATTTTAGAGGTATTAATAATTCATATGTTAAAACACTATTATCATGAATTAAAGAATCTCTAATTTTTTCGTACATACATCTTTCCATAGCCGCATGTTGATCGATTATGTAAAGATTATCATCATTTTCAAGTAGTAGATATGTCTTGTTAAATTGTCCTATATAATTAAGGTTTTTAAAGAATTCATTATCTTTTCCTTTAATTAAAGAATCTGGTTCATAGTCTATTTTTTTAGTTTCATTTATTGAATGAAAAGACAAACTTGAATCTTCATTCTTTTGATCATCATACTCTTCAAACATGTCCCACAAAGTTTCAGTGGGTAATTCTTCATTTTTTTTGAATTCAAACGCTGTTGGAAGGGTTGGTTCATTATAAGTATTATAATCATTAAATTTATTTTCTTGAACTAATTGGTCTGTTATTAGTTCCTTTTTATTAATAGCTTGATAAATTGTTTTAGAAATTAATTGTTTTAATCTAAATTCATCAGTAAACTTAATTTCAAGTTTTGAAGGGTGAATATTAACATCAACCAAGCTATAATCACAATTAATATATAAAACGGTAATTGGGTATTTACCTATTGGTAAAATCGTTTGGTATGCATCAGTAATAGCATAAATTAAAGATTGATTTTTAATAACCCTACCATTTGTAATTATGATAATTCCATTTTTATTTGAACGATTTATTGCGTTACTTGTCGTAAAACCATGAATATGATATAAATCATTAGTACCATCAAAATTAATTAAATTTCTGGCAACATCATTACCAAAAGTTTCACTAATTACTAATTGAATATTGGCCCCACCATCTGTTTGAATTAAAGTTTTATTATTATTGGATAATATAAAAGAAATTTCCGGATAAGCAAGGACAATTTTATTGACATATGAAGTAATGTTTGAAACCTCTTGCGAGGCTGATCCTAAATGTTTGTAGCGAGCTGGAGTATTGTAGAATAAATCTTCAACCTCTATTTTAGTACCTTTAGGCATTGCACATGGTTTTTCACTGATTATTTTACCATTCTTACAATAAAATGAATAGCCATCAAGATCATTAGTTGATGATGAAATTTTAAAAAGTGATACACTTGCAATTGATGGTAGTGCTTCCCCTCTAAAACCTAACGATGATATACTAAATAAATCGTCACTAGTTCTTATTTTGCTGGTTGCATTTCGTTTAAGGGCTAGAGGAATTTCATCCTTATTCATGCCAATACCATTATCTGTAACAATTATTTTTTTTAAACCGCCATCCATAAGTTCTATTCTAATTATTGTTGCTTCGGCATCAATACTATTTTCCACTAATTCTTTAACAACACTTGCTGGTCTTTCGACAACTTCACCAGCCGAAATTAAGTTTTTTAATTCTTCAGGTAGTTCTATAATTTGATGTCTACTCATCCATATTCACCTTTTCTTTAAGATTTGATAAAAAGACTAATGCATCTAATGGTTTCATATTATCAACATCGGCATTTTTAATTAAATCCCATAATTCTTTTAATTTTGGATCAGTCTTATCAATAATAACAGGTTTTTGATAATTGTTAATTGATAATACTTTTTCATCATATTCCCCTTGTTTTTCTAACTTTTCTAAAATATCTTTCGCTCTTAGGGTTATTTCAAGAGGTATTTTCGCAAGGCTTGCGACATTAATACCATAGCTTTGATCACTTGGTCCTTCCACAACTTTATGCAAAAATACAAGATCATCTAAATCAGTGCCAACTTTTGCCTCAACATGTACATTTTTAAGCCAAGGCAAACTATGTTCTAAAGTTGTAAGTTCATGATAGTGAGTTGAAAACAAAGTTTTACAACCTATATTGTTGTGGAAATATTCAATTATTGCTTGTGCAAGTGACATACCATCATATGTTGCGGTACCACGGCCAACTTCATCAAATATAACTAAACTTCTTTCTGTCGCATTTTTTATTGCATCATTAACTTCAAGCATTTCAACCATAAATGTTGATTCACCACTCATGATATTATCACTAGAACCTATTCTCGTAAAAATTTGATCAAAAATTGGTAATTTTGCGTCTTTCGCCGGAACAAACGAACCTATTTGGGCCATAATAACTATTAAAGCATTTTGACGCATAAAGGTACTTTTACCGCTCATATTCGGCCCTGTTATTAGTAAAATCTTATCATCATTGTATAGCACTAAATCATTTGGAACAAATTCCTTATTATTAACTGCTTCAATTACGGGATGTCGACCCGCAATTACTTGCATTTCATCATATCTAGAAAATGAAGGCCTTACATAATTATTACTTTTCGCAACCTCACTTAAAGAAATTAGCATATCGATTTCTGAAATTTGAAGAGCCAAAGTTTGAAGCTTCGCAGTGTGAGCTTTACAAGTTTCACGAAGTTCATTGAAAAGCTTACCTTCAAGTTCGATTGCCATTTCATTGGATCTTAATATTAGGGCTTCACGTTCTTTTAATTCTTGAGTGATAAAACGTTCAGAATTGGAAGTTGTTTGTTTACGAATGTAACCGAATTCATCTTTTACTTGATCTAGGTAAGATTTAGTAATTTCAATATAGTAGCCGAAAACACGATTATAACCCACTTTTAGCGTTTTAATTCCGGTTTTTTCCCTTTCTCGTAATTCAAGATTCAACAAGTAATCTTTATTAGTTGATTCAATATTTCTAATATTGTCTAATTCATCACTGTATCCACTTTTAATGACGCCACCATCTTTAAGCGTAAAACCCGCATTTTCATCTACTGCTTTAAAAAGTACCTTATGTAATTCTCCAAAATCTTCAATTTTTTCACCACGATTTTTAAGCACAGTTCCTTTCATTTTACTTAAGATTACTTTAATATTTGGTAATACGCCTAGTGAAACTCTTAGTTGTAGTAAATCTTTTGGTGTAAGATTTCCATAACTAATTCTTCCAACAATTCTTTCTAAATCGTAAATTTCTTGAAGTTGTTTCTTTAAATCAGAGGTATGTAGATAATTCTTTTGTAATTCTTCAATAATGTCAAGGCGCTCATTAATTTTATTTAAATCAACCAATGGATAAAGTAAGTTCTTTTTTAGATATCTTGAACCCATAGCGGTAGAACAATGGTCTAACACCACAAATAGATTATTTTTGAAACGATTCCCTTTGTTGGTTTCTACGATTTCAAGATTTCGTATGGTACTTTCATTTAAACGTAAATAATCTTTACATGAATACTCCTCAAATGGTTTTAAATGGACTAAAACCCTTTTTTGAGTTTGTATTACGTAATGAAGAAGGCGACTAGCACATTTAATGTAATTTTCATTTAATGAGTTTACAAGTGAATTTAAATATTCATCAATGGTTAAGTCATCATTATATGAAACTAAAACACCATAGTTTTTTGTGAGAACTTGTGATACCACTTTATTTGATGAAGTTGACATTACTACTTCTTTTATCGCAAGTTTTGTAATTTCGCCATATACTAAATCAATTGAATCAAATGAAGTAATTTTAGCCTCACCGGTTGAAAGTTCAATATACCCAAAAATAAATTTATCATTGTATTTATCAAGACAGCCTAAATAACTATTGTTTTTTTCGTCTAAATATTCAGTATCGACATTTGTTCCAGGTGTTACAATTTTTACAATATCACGTTTAACAAGCTTTTGACCACTAGGTGCTTCAAGTTGCTCTACTATCGCTACTTTATAGCCTTTCATCGAAAGTTTTTCGATATATCCATTAACCGCATGATATGGTACACCGCACATCGGTACCCGGTCATTATTAGTTCCAGCATCTCGTCCCGTTAACACTATTTCTAGCTCGCGACTAGCAACTAGTGCATCATTAAAAAACATTTCATAAAAATCACCAAGTCTAAAAAAGACAAGAGTGTCAGGGTATTGTTCTTTAATTTCTAGATATTGTTTCATCATTGGGGTATATAAGGTTTTATCGATATTTTCATACATATGAAATCACCTCCTACAAAAATTGTTCTCATTAATTTTAACATATTTTAACAAAAAAAGACAAAAAAAAGCGTTTGAGATAAATAATTCCCCATTATTTAAATTTCAAACGCTCTAGGATCGGTTTATTTTTTTATATTTGTTAAAGCAAAAGTAACAGCGCTTCCGACAATTCCTCCGACTAATGCTTCAAAAATCCCATTAGTTAGAACAATTCCCATAATTGTTTTTAGTAAAATGTTATATTCCATTCCGGCCAAACTTGCATAATTTTTACCCCATAAAAGGTAAGTACCAAATAATACAAGAATGGTATTTACTAAACTACTAAGAATTCCAACACCTAAATAGCAAGATGCTAATAAGACTTTTGACTTACATATTTTTTTAAAATATGAAGCAAGTAAACCAGAAACAGTACCAGTTAAAATACGGGGAACAAAGCAAATAACAATAGGCCAATAATTTCGATATTCACTTGTATAACCATTCCATGGTGTAAATAACAAAGCAGATGGATTACTACTATCAACGAAAGTCCACCATATAAAACTAAATAAACCAGCACAAAAACCAAGAATTGAACCATATTTTACACCATATGTCATTCCTACAATAATAACAGGAATCATTGCTAGAGTTGCGACAACGGGGCCAATTTGAATGGATCCCAAAAATGGGACAAAACAAATTATTGCTTCAATTGCGATAAACATAGCAAGTTTAGTTATATTTTGGATTCTCTCATGTCGATTACTTGTTTTCATATTATTCTAACATCTCAAACTCGTAGCCTAAAATACAAACAGTGTCACCGTGTTTTACGCCACGCCTTCTTAATTCTGTTTCAACTCCCATTTTGCGAAGTTTTTGAGCAAAAATACGGACATTACTTTCATTATTGAAGTCAGTGCGATCAAATAATTTTTTAATCGCTGGTCCATCAACATTGTATACACCTGAATCATCACGAGTAATAGTGAAATCTTCAGATGGTGGTGTGAATTTATATTCTACCACTCCTTCTGAAATTTCTTCCATTTTTTCATTTTTCTTTACTTCGTCTAACACGTCCGCAATTTTATATAATAATTCGTCTAAATTTTGCTTTGTTATTGCTGAAATTGGAATTACATCAAGGTGAAGCTTTTCTTCAAATTTTTTGAGATTGTCTTCACTGCCTGTCAAATCCATTTTATTAGCAACAATTATTTCTGGTCGTTTTAGTAATTTAGGATCATATGAACCAAGTTCATTACGAATTGATAAATAATCTTCGATTGGGTCACGACCTTCTATACCGCTCATATCGACAATATGTACAATTACTCTAGTTCTTTCAATGTGCTTTAAAAATTGAATGCCAAGACCCGCACCTAGGTGTGCGCCTTCAATTAGACCAGGCAAATCGGCCATTATAAAACTTCTGCCATCTTTAACACCAACAACACCAAGATGAGGATTTAAAGTTGTAAAATGATAATCGGCAATTTTTGGAGTTGCTTTTGACACCATTGTTATTAAAGTACTTTTACCTACACTAGGAAAACCAACAAGGCCTACATCAGCTAAAACTTTTAAGTCTAATTGTAATGTTAATTCTTCACCTGGTTCACCCTTTTCACAAATGGTAGGTGCCGTATTTCGTGAATTTGCGAAAGCAGCATTTCCTTTACCGCCTCTACCACCATGAGCAACAATTACTTCTTGACCATGTTTAGTTATATCACCAATAATTGTACCAGTATCCGCATTAATAATAGTTGTGCCAATTGGGACTTTTGCATAAGCATTTTCTCCATCATGGCCAAACATATCTTTTTTCATACCTTTTTCGCCATTTGTGGCTTTAATTTTTCTGGTGAAACGAAAGTCAAGTAGTGTGGTTAGGCCTTCTTCACCAACGAAGATAACGTCACCGCCTCTACCACCTTTGCCACCAGATGGTCCACCCATATTTGCGTATTTTTCATGGCGAAATGCAACTACACCATCGCCACCATTTCCGGCTTTAACTAAAACTTTTACACTATCAACAAACATAGTAAGCCTCCTTTCATATGTTTATATTATTATCTATTATATAAAAAAATATAAGCACTTGCATAGGCAAGTGCTTTAATTGGCAATTATTCTACTGGGTACACAGAAACTTGCTTCTTAGTCATACCTTTATGTTCGTATTTAACGATACCATCAATCATACAGAATAATGTATCATCCTTACCAATTCCAACGTTGTTTCCTGGATGAACTTTTGTTCCTCTTTGACGATAAATAATCGAACCGGCAGTAGCGAATTGACCATCAGATAACTTTGCACCTAAACGTTTAGCATGAGAGTCACGACCATTTTTAGTTGAACTAACACCTTTTTTAGATGCGAAGAATTGCAAATTAAATCTTATCATGATGCTACCTCCTATTTTTCAATTTTAACTTTTAAATGATTTGGATATGTTTCTGAAATTTCATTTAATGATTCATACAGATTACTAACTACTAAATCAACAAATTCTCTAGTATTTAAATCTATATCATTACTCGTAATTTCAAAATTCATAAATCCTTCTTCTTGTTTTTCCGTAAATGAAAACTTACCTTTAAGAAGTTTCATTAACAAATTTAAAGAAGTAATTACCGTTGCTGAAATTCCAGCACAAACAATGTCTAATCCCTCATCCGCATAATCAGCATGACCTGATATAGTGAATGTCATAAACTTGTTTTTTTCATAAATAAACTTAGCTTTTGTCATATTATGCTACGATTGAGTTGATTAAAACTTTTGTATAAGCTTGACGATGACCTTGTTTTTTACGATAATTTTTCTTAGCTTTCATTTTGAAAACAATAATTTTTTTGCCTTTGCCTTGTTTTTCGATAGTGCCAGTAACCTTTGCACCTTCAACAAGAGGAGTTCCTACTTTGTCACCTACTAAAAGAACTTGATCAAAAACAACTTCTTGTCCAGCTTCACCTTCTAGTTTTTCAACAAAGATAGTTTCACCTTCAGCAGCACGATATTGTTTACCGCCAGTGATAAAAATTGCGTACATCTTTATTACCTCCTTTTAAAATTTAAGACACGCCATTGTGGTGACATTAAAGTACTTAAACCATTTTTGTGCGGTTGCAGACTCGCAACGCATATATTATACTTTATTTTGCTCATTTTTGCAAGTAAATAGAATTTATTTTATATAGTGCCTTAGCCCTCTTAAGAGCGTTCGAAATAAAAAAAATGGGTAATTATCAATTTCAATCTCAAAAAAAGCCTTTTAGGAGTGTTAATACACTTGATTATATAAATTTGTTGGGGGTCAGGATATACCTTTAAAGAAGTTGGGGGTAAT
>UQAI01000035.1 GCA_900538885.1 uncultured Mollicutes bacterium | reverse complement strand
ATACTTGGTGAAAGTATTGTCTTTTAAAAGAAACATTAAGTGTTTGAGTTAGAGTAATAACTCTAACTTTGTTCTAGATAAACTAACTTGTAAATAAACAAACTAATACATTATCCTTGACTCTCCCCTTTAGGGTAATGATATAATTTAGTTATAACATAAATAGGAGGAATAATAACAGTGTATTTTCGGATAGGTGAACTTTCAAAAATATGTAGTGTAAGTGTAAAAACAATTAGGTTTTATGAAAAAGAAGGTTTATTAGAACCTATATATGTTGATAAATTCACAGGATATAGATATTATGATAAAACAAATTGTACTAGATTACTTGAAATTTTAATGTTTAAAGAATTAGGCTTTTCACTTAAAGAAATAAAAAAACTAAATGTAGAGACAATTAAAGAAAAAATTATTAAATTAAAAGATCAAATTAGTACAATAGAACAAAATATTAATAAACTAGAAATGATAACTGAAGAAAATAAGAGCACAGTAAATAAAGAATTTATCAATGATGAAAGCGTAATTGGTAAGTGGGAAATAATAAATGACAATGAATTTCCATTTAATGAAATATATTTTTTACCTAATGGTCAAGGTTACTGGGTATTTGAAAATTGGACCAAAGGCTATTTAAAAATTGATGATGTTTATCACAAATATGAAGTTAAAAACAATCAATTAATGTTATATGTTATAGACTTAAATGGTAATGTAGGCAAAGTCGTAAAATATAAAAATGTCAATCACATAGAATATACAAAAGATGAAATAAAAAATAAAGATGACGTTAATTATATCTTTGAAATGGATGATGATGTAATAGGTACTTATGAAGCAGTAGCATATGTAGATGAAATAGATTTAAATTTTACACCAAAAAATAAAGAAGAATTATATCTTACCAAGATTATCTTTATTAAAGATGGAACAGTAATTTGTGAAACTATTGATGGTACAATAACAAATAATTTACACTGGACCAAAGGAAGAGTGATAGATAACGTTTATGATTTTACCTCAAGTAATTATAAAATAATACATAAGGATAATCATAACTATTTGTTTTTTGAATGGAAAAATGGTGATTATATCTATGGCAAAAGAAAACCAAAATACTATGTATTTGTGAAAAAATAAAATAATAAATGGTACAAATAGACTTTTTAATGATAATAATAATCATGTTGAATTCTATGCTACTGGAACTCATTTTAGTGTTATTATTTATAATGCAAATTATGAAAATGGCATAATAAATGATAATGAAGAATTAGTTTATATGTTAATGAAGAAAAATGCCAAAATTACTGTTACTGAAATAATAGAAAAAACAAATATACCAAGAAGAACAATTAATAGAATTATTACACGCTTAAAAGAAAAAGAATTAATTGTTAGAGAAGGTTCTAACAAAGACGGATATTGGAAAATATTAAAACAATAATATAGAAAATATAAAATTGATAATCTAAATAATTTAAGAGTTAGTTCACTATATAAAATGAATTAACTCTTTTTTCTTTTATTAAAGTACTTATGACTTTAACTTTATTCTATGATTATAATCTATTATTTATATAGTTTATGATTTTTCTAAGTTAATAGTTAGAGTACACTTAAATTTATTTGTTATTGAATTTGATGTTATAATATTTGACATATCAGTGAAAAATTAGTAAAATATATAAAGTGGAAAGGTAGAAATAATAAGAGTATGGAAGACTTAAAGATTGCTTTATTACAAATAACACCATTAAAGTCATTATCTGACAATTTACAAAAAGGAATTGAATATTGTGAAGCAGCTGCTAAACTTGATGCCGACATAGTGTTATTTCCAGAAATGTGGAGTAATGGGTATAATTTTGATGAAGATTTTGAAAATGAAGCAATTACCTTGGATAGTCCATTTCTTCTTGAATTTCAACATCTCGCAAAAAAGTTAAAACTTGTGATTGGAATTACTTTTTTAGAAAAGACAAAAGAAAAACCTAAGAATAGTATTTGTGTCTTTGATTCTGATGGTAACCTTGCTCTTCACTATTCAAAAGTACATACATGTGACTTTGGTGATGAAATAAAACTTACACCGGGTGATGATTTTTATGTTTGTGATCTTAAGACAAGAAAAGGAAATATAAAGACTGGAGCGATGATTTGCTATGACCGTGAATTTCCAGAAAGTGCTCGTATCTTAATGTTAAAAGGAGCTGAACTTATTTTAGTTCCTAATGCATGCCCAATGGAAATTAATAGATTAGCTCAACTTAGATCAAGAGCATTTGAAAATATGTTGGCGATTGTCACAACTAATTATCCTAGTAGTGTACCAGATTGTAATGGCCATTCAAGTGCGTTTGATGGAATTGCTTATATGGAAGGTGTTCCTGGAAGTCGCGATACTTTAATTGTTGAAGGTAGTAGTGATGAAGAGATAGTTATTGCGAGAATTACAGTTGATGAATTAAGAAAATACCGTGAGACTGAAGTGCATGGAAATGCATATAGACACCCTCATAAATATCAAGCATTAATAAAAGAAGAAATTAATTACCCATTTATTAGAAAGGATTATCGTAAATAATTATGCCTAGAATTATGTTTGTTTGTCATGGTAATATTTGTAGATCACCTATGGCAGAATTTATTATGAAAGATCTAACTAAAAATGATAGTAATTTTCATATTGCTTCATCCGCAACTTCAAGAGAAGAAATAGGTAATTCTATATATTCTCCTGCTAAAAAGATTTTAAATATGCATCATATAACTTATACAAATCACTATGCTAGACAGCTAGAGGCAAGTGATTATGACAAATATGATTACATTATTATTATGGATGCAAACAATGAATATAACATTAAAAGAATTATCAAAAGTGATCCTGAACATAAAATTAGAAAACTACTATCATTTATAGGAAGTGATACTGATGTGTCTGATCCTTGGTACACTAATGAATTTGAAAAATGTTTTCAAGATATATATAAAGGATGTGTAGGATTACTTGATTATTTAAATAAAAAAGGTAGATAAACAAGAAATTATACAATAGTTTTTGAAATAAAAACGTAAATAATAAGAAAAATTGGTAATGTGAAAAATATATATATAATTGTTGAAATATTACCACCACAATAAAAAGGTAAAAGAAAAGAAGGAAGAATTAATATGCCAGACATTAAAAAAATAGATGTTAATTTTAACAATCAAGAAAAATATGATAATATTAAATACTATAATCCGAAACAAACTAACAAAATCCATGTGTATGGTTTAAACTGGTTTAATGAAGATAAAAGGTATGTTAGATTTCCTATATCGAGTGATGATATGATTAAAGGACTAGCTGATGGACTTTATTATTTAGTTGAACAACCAAGTGGATGTATGCTTGCTTTTAAGAGTAATACAACCAGTCTTAAAATAAAGGTAAAATTAGGACATACTTTTGATATGGCTCATATGGCGTTTACTGGTCAAGGTGGTTGTGACTTATATATAGGAACAAAAAGAGAAGACCTAACATTTTTTAGAACTAGTTCTTATAACACAAAAGAAAAATCTTATGAATTCACTTACTTTACAGATTGGGATGATAAAGAAAGGTTATATTTAATTAATTTACCACTTTATGCGGCGGTGGAAGATATAGAAGTCGGAATTGATGATAATGCTCAGATATCAAGTGCGAATGATTTATTTGGTAATGGTAGAGTAGTATGTTATGGTACTTCCATTACTCAAGGTGGTTGTGCAAGTAGACCAGGTATGAGTTATACTAATGCTTTGTCAAGAAGAATGGGATATGAGTTTTTAAACTTTGGTTTTTCTGGTAATGGTCGTGGTCAACCAGAAGTAGCTAAACTTCTTTCTTCAATTGACAATGTTTCAATGTTTATTTTAGATTATGAAGCAAATGCCACTTTGCCGATGCTACAAGCAACTCTAGATGATTTTATTAATATTATTAGAACTAGATATAAAACTACTCCTATTTTAGTTTTAAGTAAAATTAGAATGTCTATAGAAACTCACTTAGAAAAGAATAAAAAAGCAGAGGATAAATCGCGCAATTTCCAACGACAAGTAGTTAAAAAACATCAAGAAACTGATGCTAATATATATTTTTATGATGGTCATAAACTTCTTGGTAAATATACAACAGAAGCAACAGTTGATGGATGTCATCCTACAGATTTAGGTTTTATGATGATAACAGATAATTTAGAAAAATATTTAAAGAATCTTTTATAGGTGTGAAATGACTAAAATATATATATGTGATAACACAAGAAATACAAAAACTCTTGAAGAAATATTGGCAGAACTTCCAGCTAATATTGTTGAATTTCCAGATAAATACAAAATAACAGGAGATAAACTTTTAAGTGCGAGTGCTTGGTATATGTTGTATACAGCCCTTAAAGAAGAACATGATATTGATTTAGCGAAAGAACAAACTGTAAAAATTATTAATCGAAAACCTTGTATCGATGGTATCTTTTTTAATATTAGTCATTCTTTCAATATAAGTACTGTAATTATTTCTACTATTGAATGTGGAATTGATGTAGAAATGGTAAACCCCGAAGTTGATTATGAACTTATGAGTAGAAGAATACTGACCAAAGAAGAATATTTTACATATCTTCATCAACGTAGAGCCGCCTACTTTACAATGATGTGGACAAAAAAAGAAGCTATGTTTAAATATATTGGTACGGGGATTGTCCTTAACCATTTTAAACTTCTTGACATAAGTAAAGTTCAAACAATAGAACTAGATGATAGTAAAAATAATTTATACTATTTATCATATAGAACAGCTGATGGCGAAGAAGTAGAAGATATACGTCGAATAATAATTTAAAAAAAGACATCACTTCAGTCCGTGATGTCTTTTTAGGCATATTTTAATTATTATCAATAATATAGTTAAGTAGATCAGTTGGATTGTCGAAAATTAAATCAGAATCATAAAACTGTAGTTCTTCTTTTGTCCTAAATCCCCAACTAACACTAAGACATTGCATACCAGCATTTTTGGCAGTGAGAATATCAACTTCAGAATCCCCTACATAATATGCGTTTTGTTTTTCTTCATTTAGTACATTAAGAGCTTCATATACAGTATCAGGAAAAGGTTTCTTTCTAATTCCTTCTTTTTCTCCAATCGCAACATCAATGGTTTCATTAAAAAAATATTCTCTTAAAAAACTAACAGCTTGATAACCTTTGTTAGATACAATCGCAAGCTTAAATCCTTTTTGTTTAAGAGTATTAAGCATATCCATAATACCCGGATATGGTGCCGTTTTCGTAATTGCATTAACTAGATAATAGGCTTTAAAATCTTGAAGAATAGTTTTAAAGTTTTTAGTTTTTTTACCTTTTGGTACAGATAATTCGATTAATCTTTCCATTCCATTACCAAGAAATTGTCTAACTTCATCTTTTGATCTTTTCGGTAAATAATGTTTTCGTAAAGCATAGTTAACAGCAGTTGTTAAATCATCTAAAGTATCAAGTAGCGTTCCATCGAGGTCAAAGATAATAGTATTATGCATAGTTAGTCTCCTTATAGTCCATATTATTATATAATTATGTTTATTTTTTGTCAAACAATCACATAAAAAGATTGTGTTTTATTTTAAAAAAAGCAAGTATAATGGTATAATATTCACAAAGGGGTTGAACATATGGATAATAAGTATTTAAGTGTTTATGAAAAACAAAAGAAATATTTTTTAACAAAAGAAACATATAATTATGCATTTCGAAAACAAATGTTATTAACATTACAACAAATGCTTATAAAAAATGAAAAAGCAATTATGGATGCATTATATCTTGATTTGGGTAAAAGTAATTATGAAGCTTATATGACTGAATTAGGACTAGTTCTTAATGATATTAATTTTGCGATAAAACACTTAAAAAAATGGATGAAACCAAAAAGGGTAAAAACAAATATTTCAAATTTTCCATCCAAAAGCATGATTTATCATGATCCTTATGGAGTATGCCTTATTATGTCTCCATGGAATTATCCTGTTAATTTAGCTTTTGAACCATTAATTGGAGCGATAGCTGGGGGAAATACTTGTATTATTAAAATGTCTGAATATAGCACTAATACATCAGTTTTATTAGAAAAGTTATTTAATGAAACTTTTGATGAAAAATATATAAAGGCTTATCATGGTGATGTTACAGAAACAACTGAAATTTTAAAACTACCTTTTGATTTTATCTTTTTTACAGGTAGTGAAAAAGTTGGGAAAATTGTTATGGCATCAGCCGCATCCCATTTAACAAAAGTTGTTTTAGAACTTGGTGGGAAAAGCCCCACAATTGTTGATGATAATGTAAATATAGAACTTGTCACAAAAAGAATTGCTTTTGGTAAAATCATTAATGCAGGACAAACATGTGTTGCACCTGACTATATATATGTTCATGAAAATATAAAACCCCAATTTATTAATGCCTTAATTAAAGAAATTAAATTAATGCTTGGTAGTAATCCCCTAACAAACCCTGATTATCCTAAAATTATAAATGAAAGACACTACCAACGAATCCTTAGTTTAATTGATCAATCAAAAGTAATATATGGTGGTAAAGGATGTAATTTACGGATTGAACCTACTATTATGGATAATGTAACATATGATGATGCGGTAATGCAAGAAGAAATTTTTGGACCTATCTTTCCAATTATGAGTTTTAAAGACATTGATGAGATAATCTCAGAAATTGAATGTCACCCGGAACCCCTTGCATTATATTTATTTAGTAACAATAAAGAAATTAAGAAAAAGATTCTGAAAATGCGTTTTGGTGGTGGATGTATCAACGACACATTAATGCATTTAAGTAGTGAGACATTACCATTTGGTGGTGTCAACAATAGTGGAATGGGAAGTTACCATGGTAAATATAGTTTTTCCACTTTTACAAGAGAAAAAGGAGTACTAAGTAAAAGTACTCACATTGATATAAAGCTAAGGTATCACCCATATAACGAAAAGAAACAAAAAATAGTAAGAAAAATACTTAAATAGTAAAGGAGGATAAGATGAAAGAACAAACTATTACAAAACAAGCCATAGTACAATCGTTTAAACAACTAATGAAAAATAAATCATTTGATAAAATCTCAATTAGTGATATTACTACTACTTGCTATTTAAATAGACAAACTTTCTATTATCATTTTCAAGATAAGTATGAACTAATGAATTGGATATATTACAATGAAATCTTTTTACCACTTGTAAATGAACTAAACAATGAACATTATGATGAAGCATTTAAAGGGATGTTTAATACAATGTATCAAGAAAAGTATTTATATACTAATGCTTTATCAATGAGTGGTGAATATGGTTTCAAAGACTACTTATATAAAGTGTTAGAAGAATTAGTTAAAACATTATTAGACAACAAAAAAAGCCAAGATATAAAATTTTATACCTATGGCTTTGTTGGCACTATTATCGATTGGGTTCAAACAGGAATGAAAACTTCACCTGATGAACTCGCGACTTGGATGAGTGAAAAATTTAACAAAAGGTCTTAAAGAACCAATCCTTTATCTCTTTGATATTTCCTTTTTCAAGTAAAGATAACAAAGAATGATATAGTTCATCTTTTTTCGTCTTAAGACTTTCATTAAATGTTGATGAAAGACCAAACTCAATTAAATTTCTTGCACATCTAGCAGGAGACTTAGTAATATTTTTTAGTAATATATCGATGTTTACATCAATTATAATAGCTTTAAAATCTTTGTCAAACATATCTTCACCTCATCATACACTAAAATTATAACAAAAGTATGATGAAAAGTAAATAGACAAATTATATTATTTGTCTAAAAAAACGACAGGCATAATTTTTTGTCTATTTACAAATAATATTAAAAAGAATAAAATATTAGTAGAGAGTATATCTCTTTAATAATAGGAGGAAATAAAATGGAAACTAAAAAATTAGAAGACCAATTAAAAAGCGTTGTTTATGTAACAGTAGGCGCTGCTGCTGTACTCGCTGAAAAGGCTAAAGAACTAGTTAGCGAATTCGAACAAAAAGGCAAGGCGACTTGTGAAAAGTGTCAAGTTAATAATGAAGAATTAAAACATAACATTAAAGAAGCAGTAGATAAAGTTATTAATGTTACAGTCGTAAAAGATGAAACAACAGATGAATTTATTGAAAAAATGAATGATTTAAGTGAAGAAGAATTAACAAAGATTAAAGAAAAATTAGCAACATTAGAGACAAAGCAAAGTGAAGAAAAAGCAGAATAAACATCGCTTTAGACAAATTACAAAAATATTACTAAGACATAAACTACAAAAAGGTTTAACACCTATTAAGGTTAGAGAAACAATTGAGGATTTAGGCCCTACATATGTAAAGCTTGGACAAATCATGTCAACTAGAGAAGACATGATTCCTCTTGCGTACTGTGAAGAATTAAGCAAGTTAAAAGAAAATGTAAAGCCTTTATCATTTGATATTGTAAAAGAAGTAATAAAAGATGAATTGCAAAAACCAATTAATCAAGTTTTTTCATCAATTGAATCTACTCCAATTGGTTCGGCCTCAATTGGTCAAGTTCATATCGCGACACTTTTAAATGGTGAAAAAGTTGTTGTAAAAATTATGAGGCCACATATATATGAAATAGTTGAACAAGACTTTAAAATTCTTAAGTCCGCAATCAAATGTCTAAACTTATTTACTAATTTAGATGAAGTGGTTGACTTAAACATTATTTTTGAAGAAACTTTTGAAGCCATGAAATTAGAAATGGATTTCTTAAATGAACAAAATAATATTAAGTTATTCACTAAAAATAATGAAGACAAAAAATACATTAAATTACCTAAAACTTATGATGAATATACAACAAGTCATATGCTTGTGATGGAATATATATCAGGGTATAAAATTGATGACATTGAAACCTTAATTAACAATGGATACGATCCTAAAGAAATATGTAACAAACTCGTTGAAAACTTTACTGAGCAAGTAGTAGATTTGGGGGTTTTTCATGCCGACCCTCATAGTGGTAATATTTTAATTAGTGATGGTAAAATTGTTTGGTTAGATCTTGGTATGATAGGCTTAATATCTAAAAAAGATCGTAATTTATATAAACGTGCAATCAAGGCTGTAATTAGAAATGATATATATGAAATTAAATCGATTATCCTAACAATTGGGGTATGTCGTCATGAAATTAACCATGCAAAGTTATATCAAGATATTGAAAATATGATGTCAAAGTATTTAGATATGGATATCAATGAAATGGATATGGGGATTCTACTTCAAGAAGTAATGAGTATAGCTTTACACAATGGTATTAGTTTACCAAAAGGTGTAACATTGCTTGGAAGAAGCATCGTAATTATTCAAAAAATTGTCGCTAATTTAAATCCAAATGCTAATTTAATGGACTTCTTTAGTGCCCATGTGAAAGACAATTATCAAGAAGAATTAGATCCTAAAGTTAAGGTTCCAGAAATTGCGAGAAAACTTTATAAGAGTGCTTCAAAATCAGCCGAAATTCCTGCGCAAGTATCAGATTTATTAAATTTAACGATTAGGGGTGAACGCCACTTAAATGTGGAAATCGTCAATTTAAGAGAAAATGTTAATAAAGCAGGTCGAATTGTTAATCGCTTAATATTTGGAATTTTAATTGCCAGTATGATTTTTTCAATCACCATTATTTTAACAGCACTATTATTAAAAACCAAAACATTATGGCTTAGTATTGTAATGGGAGTTCTTGCTGGACTCGGTGTTATATGCGTAATCTTCTTTATTGTGATGCTGTCGATTAGTATGTTAAAAGAACGAAAAAAGTAATAAAAAGTTGTGCTTCCTAGCCTATAAAATATGCCATCTAGCCTAAATCGCTTGCAAAAATACAAAAAATGTGATATAATATTTAAAAATAAAAGGGAAGGAGGCCTAGCTATGACTGAATATTTACTTTGTTTAGATAATGTTTTGGCATTAGTTTTGTTATTTTTAATACTATGCAATTATCATATTAGTAAGTCAACATCAACAATTGTTGGTACACTTGGAATTATAGGAATAGCTATGGCTATATGTTCCTATACAAAAGAATCAGGTTTATATGTTACTATTATCGCAACACGTTATGGTAAACCGTTATTAAATGTAGTCTCTAAAATTAGACTTACGCCATCTCGTTCAATGCCTGATTTAAGTAGTATTGATTTGTTTGTTATTCTTCGTGTAACATACTATAAGTTTGTAACAATGCTTTGTGCACCAATCACTTGTTATATGGTTGATATACGTCAAAAACTAATAGAAATTTATCAAGAAATTGCGGTAAGAATGAAAAACTTATTTATGACTAAAACAAGAAATAATGCTTTTTTATACAGTTAGCTTTGTGAACTACTAGTAATCCTAGTAGTTTTTTTATGCTTTTTTTATAAAAACATGATATAATAGGAACAGAAAGGAATGATACAAATGAAAGTCTGCCCTTATTGTAGTGGTATCACAGAAGAAAAAAATGCTATTAAATGTGCAATTTGTGGTAAGGATGTTTCCAAAGAAAAAGAATACCTTCAAGAAGAATTAGAAGATGAATTAGTTAAAGAAGACATCCACCAAAATATTCAAGCTCGCAAAATAAAAAAAATTAAAAAGAAAATAAGTATATATTTGGGATTCATTTTAATCATTGCTTTAGTTGTAACAATAAGTATTTTACTAAAACCTAAAGGATATGTTAATGTTTCCATTAATACATATACCGCAAAAATTGGTGATAAAATTGCTATAAACCTAGAATATGGTGGAAAAATAAGAGATAAAGATGTTGAACTAGAAATTGTAAGTAGTCTTTATGATGGAAAGAAAATAAGCTTTAGGTATGAAATAGTAGATAGCACTTGTTATATTAATTGTTATATGGCTGACCAATTAACCTTAAAATTTAATGTAAAAGATAATGGCGAACAATATAAATACAATAATATTGTTAATATTTCTATTAAGGAGTAAAACAATGAATAGATATGATGAAATAGTAGATGATAGCCTTGTGCCAAGCGCTAACCCTCATTTAGGAAGCAACATCCATATTCTTCGTGAAGAAGGAAGAATGTCAATAAATGAACTGGCCGAAAAAGTAGAGATGGAACCTAATTATTTAAGAGAAATTGAAAAAGGGAAAATTGTTCCTAAGACTAATGAAATTAAAAAACTTCTACCTTATTTAAGAATAAGTTACTATGATATAATGACAAGAGATATATATGAAGAAAGGAAAGATGCTGATAAGAAATTAAGAGGCAGTAGTGAAAGAAGAAACTATAATTGGTATTATGGTAGTAAAAAGGTTATAGTTTTATCGCTTGTATATCTTATCAGTGTTCCTTGTTTGTATTTATTTTGTTTATTTGTACTATATCCTTTAGTTAAATATATATATATAGATACTATAATTTACAAACAACTTGGAGACAACTTTAGATATATATTCGCTTATTTTCCATGTGCAATCATTAGTGGTATAATTATAGTAATTAAATTTTTGATAACACATAATTATCATTTTAGTTGGTGGCATATTTTCATTTTATCTTTGGCCATAACAATTACCGAAGCATTAGGTATTATTTTAACAATACCTTATTATATATATACAGTAGTTAGTTTAATAATAAAGAAAGGACGTAATCATCGATGATTAGAAAATGTTTTACAATTAATCCAGCCCGCACAAAAGCAGATATATTAAGCTATGAAGAAAATTTAATTAAAACTAATTTATTTTCAGGATGTGAAATTTTTTATCCATATAATGTAAGTCACGAACAGTATGAAGATTACATTGAAGGAGTAAAATCATACTTGAAATACCCAAACTTTGAAATTGTTTGTCACCTTCCATATGGTAGAGAAAACAACCTTGCAAGTCTTAACAATATTGATGAAATAATGATAAGATTAAAAAAAGGAATGGACTTTGCGAGTATGTTTAATGTTCATAAGCTTACCATTCATCCGGGAGAACTTGATGGAACAGTATCTAAAGAAGAAGCAATTAGTTTATCAATTAAACATGTTAAAGAATTAGCGGATTATGCGAAAAAATATAATATGACAATTATGATAGAAAACCTAGTTGGTTCACACGAGTTATGTTTAACCAAAGAAGAAATGTTAGATTATTTATCTCATTTCAATCATCAAGTTATGATGACTTTTGATTGTGGCCATTGTCATGCCTCACATACTCCAAATAAAACACCAGTTAATGAATTTGCGTTAGCCTTGAAAGATTACATTGCTCATCTACATCTTAGTGATAATCATGGTACAACTGATGAACACCAAGTTTTAGGTAGTGGAACAATTGAGTTTGAAAGTTATTTTAGAACTTTAAAAGCAATTAATTATCAAGGTTTATACAGTTCGGAAGTATTATTTAAGGATTATCAAGATTTAATTAAAACAAGTAATAAGATAGACGAAATTGAAAATAAAATTAAGGGGGAATAAGATGGAACAAAAACAAAAAACAATCATAGCTTTAATGTATGATTTTGATAAAACTTTATGTGAAAAGGATATGCAAGAATATAGCTTTATTCCAAGTCTTGGTATGAATGCTGAAGAATTTTGGGGTGAAGCTAATAGAATCGCTACTAAAAGTAATATGGATAAAATTCTAGCATATATGTATTTAATGATAAAACTAGCAAAAAAAAGAGATATTCCAATCACAAAAGAATCATTCATGAAACTTGGTAAAGATGTTGTTTTGTTAAAAGGTGTTAAAAGTTGGTTTAAAAGGTTAGAAGATTATGCGAAAGAATTAGACATTGAAATTGAACATTATATCATTTCATCAGGACTAGCTGAAATAATAGAAGGTACTCCTATCGCAAAATATTTTAAGCGAATTTATGCGTGTGAATTTCACTATAATGAACGCGGCAATGCGGACTGGGCTCAACAAGCAATTAACTATACTACCAAAACTCAATTTATCTTTAGAATATCAAAAGGTGTTTTAGATAAAATGGATGATTATACTCTAAATTCATATGTTTCAGAAGATGAACGTAGAATTCCATATCGTAATATGATATATATCGGTGATGGCCTTACAGATGTTCCTTGTATGACAGTAGTAAGATCACGTGGTGGTGAGTCTATCGCATTATATCATAAAAAAGAACGCAGTAAAGTATATAAATTAATTAAAGAAAATAGAGTAGGTTACATTGCCAGAGCTGATTATTCAGTTGATTCTGAATTAGAAACAATAGTAAAACAAGTGATTCATAAAATGGCTATTAACGACCATTTAGCTAAACTTCATGCTTCTCAACTAAAAGAAATTTATGAGAAAGAGCGTGATTAATATGACAAATCAAGAAATCATTGATGAAATTAAAAGTAAATTAACTACAGATGTAGAAGAAAATAAAAAATACTTAAAAGAGCAACTTCAAAAATATCGAAATGAAAAAAATGACCAAGTAGTATTTGTCATTACTCAACTTTTGTTTGGGTACTTAGATGAAAATGAACGTAAAAAATATGATAAAATAGCCTTTGAAATTTTAAAGTTTCGTAAGCTACAATTTCAACAATCTAATAAACTACTTAAAGAAGGAAAATTAGAGGAAGCAAAGAATATTCTTTTAAATCTTGTACAATCATATGAAAAAATAGAAAGAGTAAGAGACAAAATATATTTTGATTTTGAACAACTAATCGAATATATGATTTACTGTGAAAGCGTTAAAAGATCAAAAGAATTAGACATTCATCGTTTTCCAGAACCTATTACCTACTTTTATTTTCAATTAGGCTGTATCGAAGTTGAAAAAAATAATCAGGCTGATGCGATTACCTTTTTTAATAAAGCATTAAAATATAACCCACGAGGTTTATATTTATATGAAGAACTAGTTAAATTGTATTTAAAAGAAGAAAATTATGATAAAGCTTTTGAACTCACCAAACAAGCATTAGTTTACGCATATAAAAAAGAACAATTTGCTTTCTTCTATCAATCACTTGGCTTATGTTATAAAGTTAAACAAAAATATGATATAAGTATTGCAAGTTTTATTGTTAGTGATCACTTTGCGGGAGAAGCTTTTAATAAAAACGAAATCGCAAAAATAATTAAAGTAGCAGGTTATATTAAATTTGAAAAACCTGAGGATATTTTAAAATTATTTGAACAAGAACAAATTAATTACGGTCCATCCAAACAATTAATCGAAACAGTTAATGATTTTATTAATTATTTTAAGTTCACTAAAAACTATGCAAGTTTAGAATACTTATTAAAAATTATGGTTGATTTAACAGATTCTGATTATTATCAAAAACAATTAACAAAATTAGAGGAATTAAAAAATGAAAAAAAGTGAAAAAATCCAAGCTATAAGTTTAATCATTTATTTAATTGCTTGTGTTACAACACTTGCACTTATTTTAGTATTTAGAAATATATATACTATTATTGCTTTTGGACTAGTTTTAGTTGTAGGTTATTTGTTTATACATCTTCTTCATAGTATTAACTATTATTACGTTTGTCCAAAATGTAAACACACTTTTAAAATAAACATCTTAGAAGATATTTTTTCTCATAATGGTGGAAAATTAGGCAAGAAAGTAGAATGTCCTTCTTGTGGTGAAAAAACATATATGAGGGATGAACCTAGATAAATAATAACACTATGTTTAAAATAACAAATAAGTTATTTTGACATAGTGTTTTTCTTGACTGTTAAATATTT
>UQAI01000034.1 GCA_900538885.1 uncultured Mollicutes bacterium | reverse complement strand
AAAGATAAAACTTGGGATGATAATACTATTAATAATTTAAAAAAAGTATATGAAGAAAATACTAAATTTAAGTTATCATTAGAAAAATATCCAAAAGAACTAGAAACATTAATTGATGTTTCTAAACTAAAGGCTATTCAAATATCAAGTATGATAAATCAATTAGGAGTTTCAGATTTTATAGTTAAACAACTTATAGAAAAAGAAAGAACACCAAGATGGTATGAAGATAAAGAGGTTGCAGGTTATATTGATGCGTTTAATATTATTGATGAACAGTATGATACTATCTCTATAACGCCTAGTTTTATTCTTGAACTACACAAAGTGTTATTTTCATATTTATCAGATTCAGTTGGCGGTGAATATAGAAATGATTACAATAATATCTATGACAAAACTAGTAAAGACTGGGATATTATCTTTAAATCACTACCTGCCGAAAATACTCCTAAAGCACTAGAAGAATTATGTGAAGAGTATAATAAAGCAATTAGTGAAGAAATAACTAATCCTTTAATACTAGCCTCAATGTTTATTCATGACTTTTTATGTATCCGTCCATTTAAAGATGGAAATGGAAGAATAAGTAGATTGCTAACTACTTTACTTTTATATAAATCTGGATATTTTATAGGAAAGTATATTTCCTTAGAAGCAAAGTATGCTAATAATATGTATTTATACACTGGTGGAATTCATAATTCACAAATAGGATGGCATGAAAATAATAATGATATTACACCATTTCTAAATTATTTACTAAGCATAATGCTTAGCGCTTATAATGACTTTGAAGAAAAAGTTGAGCTAATATCACAAATGGATAATACAATAGAAATTGTAAGAAAAGTAATAAAGACCAAAATAGGTGCTTTCACTAAACAAGAAATCCAAGAATATGTACCATTTTTAAATTCAACAGATATAGAAAAAAATCTTAAAAAACTATGTAAATTAGAAGAGATAAGAAAAGAAAATAGTGGAAGATATGCTTGTTATATTAAATTGAAATAATATAATCAAAAGTAACCAATTAGGACTAATTTAAGTTTAGTATAATTGGTTACTTCTTTTTGTTATTTTTTGATAAAAGATAAAAAAATACATTATATTTTTAAAAACCTATTAAAAATCAAAAGGTAAGTTACAAATAACACCAGTTTAAAAATTGAAATTTTCGGCATATTTCGCTAAAAACATTTTGAAATTTTCGGCATTTTATCGCATATAAAACTTGAAATTTTCGGCAAGATGTGGTATAATAGTATCAAAAATAGGAGGCATAACATGGGTGAAAGAATTTTTGAACGTAAAATATACCAAAAAATGTTGGATTGGAAAAGAGATTCTAATGGTAAAACGGCTCTCTTGATAAAAGGAGCCAGACGTGTTGGGAAATCTACTATTGCTGAAGAATTTGCTAAAAAAGAGTATTCAACTTATATTCTTATTGATTTTTCTATTGCCACTAAGGAAGTGCATGATTTATTTAAGGATTTGTCTGATTTGAACTATCTTTTTTTGCGACTTCAGTTGATTTATCAGGTAAATTTAGAAAATAGAAAGTCAGTAATTATTTTTGATGAAGTTCAAAGAGAACCTCTTGCAAGGCAAGCAATCAAGCATTTAGTAAAAGATGGTAGATATGATTACATAGAAACAGGTTCTTTATTATCTATAAAAAAGAATGTTGAAAATATTGTTATTCCAAGTGAAGAAACACGAATTGAAATGGTACCGATGGACTACGAGGAGTTTCGATGGGCGTTGGGAGATAAAACCACAATCCCTATGCTAAAGACTGCTTTTGATAATAAAATGTCATTAGGCGACGATATTAATCGTAGAATGATGCGTAATTTTAGATTGTATATGTTGATTGGCGGTATGCCACAAGCGGTAAATGAATATATAGATACGAATAATTTTAGTAAGGTTGATCAAGTAAAACGTTCTATACTAGAACTATATCAAGATGATTTTAGAAAAATAGACAATACAGGCCGTGCGTCATTAATGTTTTCCGCAATACCATCAGAACTTGCCAAAAATTCTTCTAGGTATCAAGTATCAAGTGTTATCCCTAACGAAAAACAAGATAGGGTACTTGGAATCGTTGCAGACATGAAAGATTCATTGACTATTAATTTGGCTTATTATGCAAACGATCCAAGTGCAGGCATGTCATTACATGCAGATATCGCTAAGTATAAAATGTTTCTTGGTGATACGGGTTTATTTACCACACTTGCTTTTATGGATAAAGACTTTACAGAAAATATTATTTATGAAAAACTTCTAAGTGATAAACTTGATACAGATTTGGGGTATATGTATGAGAATGTAGTTGCACAAATGTTATATGCTTCAGGAAATAAATTATTTTACTATACATTTCCTAAAGAAAATTCAAGCCATAACTATGAGATTGATTTCTTACTTGTAAAAAGGAATAAAGTATGCCCTATTGAAGTAAAATCGTCGGGATATAAGACGCATGCATCACTTGATGCGTTTGTGAAAAAGTTTTCCGGCAAAATAGGACAAAGATATTTAGTGTATACGAAGGATTTAAGAAAAGATGGTGAATTGCTTTGTGTTCCGATTTATATGGCTATGTTTTTATAAATATAATTAAATATCTATTGAAGTGAAAAAGTTCATTTATAGACTATTAATTATCATAAAAAGCTATATGAATTAGCAGAAATAAGAAAAGAAAACACTAAAAGATATGCTACTATATTAAATTGAAATAATATAATAAAAAGTAACCGATTATGACTAATTAAAGTACATTATAATTGGTTATTTCTTTTCGTTATTTTTGAATAAAAGTTGAAAAATTACATTATATTTAATTTTTTGTGCATAATATAAAAATTAAGAAAACTAAATACTAACGCTATTAAAAAAATGCAAGTGTAAAAAGTATTCAAAAATAATATGCTTTTTAAAAACATTTGATTGGAAATTATTTATATCAGTAGTTCTATTATCACTAGTTCCTGCAATTATTCAATCAATTGAAACATTTGTAATTTCCAATAATATATCAACTACTGGCATTGATGTGATTGGTCAAATTGAATGGTTTGATTTAATTGATGAAACAATTCAAGCATTTTTAATTATTCCATTATATTCAATATTAAATAAAATATTGAAATATAATAAAGAACACTTTGGAAATAGTGTATTTAAAACTGGTTTAGTTACATTTATATTCTATACTATCTTTTCGGTAGTAGTATTGATTTATTCATTTCACTTAATAACTTATATGAATCCTAATGAAACTGGTTTACTATTAGTTAATTCATATTTATCAATTTCTACAATTGCATTCATGATTGGAATTATTGTATCTTTCGTAAATGTTGTGTTTGTTGTAATTGGTAAAAGCAAAAATGTTTATATCTTTTTAGCAACAAAAGCAGTCGTAACAATTATTAGTGATTTTATAATAATTCCACGATTTGGTGTAATTGGTGTTGCGGCCAGTAAAATATTAATAAATGCATTACTAGCTATAGTTGGAATTGTTATATTATTCATAGAAAAGCTAGTTGAAATATCATGGTTTAAAAAAGAAGATTTTAAAGTATTTAAAGAGTGGTGTAAGGTTGGAGTATTTTCTGGTATTCAACAATTTATCTCTAATATTGTTTATGCACTAATGGTTGTTAAAATGGTTAATCTAGTGTCTGAATCAGGTAACTACTGGGTCGGTAACAATTTTATTTGGGGTTGGTTATTGATTCCAATATACGCACTAACTGAGATTATAAGAAGAGATTGTAAAGATGGATACTTTAAGCTAAAACAATCAAATTATTATTTAATAACTATTTTTATAGTATTACTTTGGTGTATTAGTATTCCTTTATGGATTCCATTCTTTAAATATGTTGAAGTACTAGAAAATTACCAAAGAATTTTCCAAATAGTTATAATCTTATTTCCATTCTATATTCCTTACGCCTTTCAACAAATACCAGATAATATATTTGTTGGTCTAGGTAAAACAAAATATAATTTCATCAATACTTGTATCATTAATTTCATTTATTATGGAATATGGTATATTTTCTATAAAACAAACAACATTACATTTACTATGAATAAAATCATATTTATGTTTGGCTTTGGAATGTTAACAAGCTATATAGTGAGTATCACAGAAGAAAAACTATTCCTAAAACGTGAAATGAAAAAACAAGAACAATAACGATAAAAACTGGATAAGTTTATCTTAAGAGGTAACATTATCCAGTTTATTTTAATATCCATATTATATATATTAAGTTTATATTATTGAATCTTTTTCCTAAAAATTTAATTAAATTTGCTTGATTTACTATTTTTGTGTTAAATAATTTGATAAAGTTTTTAAAATTATATTATTTGCGCGTATTACTGTTTATCTTTGACACTTAATTAAAGTTAGTTGAAAATATTGTAAATACTTTGATTGAACTAATTTAATAATTTTTTAAACTTATTAATCAACATAAATAAAAAAACACTGCTTAAGTATATATTTAAACAGTTACTGAAAAATTGAAAATATGCTTTGTATGGTGTATGCTAAATAAGGATAAGAATGCAATTTGAAGATAGTGTTTAATATAATAATTCTGTAAAAAGGAGAACAATTTATGACATTTGAAGATTTAAATTTACATATAGAAAACTATGTTAAAAATGATAAAACACAAAGAGCAATAATGCTTACAGGACCATGGGGAAGTGGTAAAAGTTATTATATAAAAAATAGCTTATGCCCATTTTTTGAAAGCAAAAAAATAAATTGCATTATTATTTCTTTATATGGAGTTTCAAGTTTAAAAGATATTAGTAAAAGTATATATTTTGAAATACGAGCAAAAAAATTTAAAATCAAAAGTGAAAGTGGAAACGCAATTAAAATAGCGAGTAAAACTATAGCAAAAGGTATAGCAAGCTTTTTTAATATAGATTTGAATCAAAATGATGATGATTTACAAAAATTATATGAATCGATAGATTTATCTAATAGATTAGTGATACTTGAAGATTTGGAAAGAACTAGCTTGGACATAGTTGAAGTAATGGGATTTGTTAATAATTTGGTAGAACAAGATGGTGCTAAAATTCTTCTAGTTGCAAATGAAGCGGAAATTATAAGAACAAATGATGGTTTAGATCATATACAAATGGAAGAAAAGTTAAAAAGTAAAGGGAAGCTAAGTAGTGATCAAACAAACGACTCAAATGTTTCGGTAAATAAATATATAAAAATAAAGGAAAAAACTGTTGGTGACACAATTTTATTTACAGCTGATTATGAATCAACTATACGAAGTGTAATTGAAGAATTTAATAGTAACTTGCTTAATAAATTATTAAAAAATAAAACTTCATCAAATGCGAGGTCGATAACTCAAAAAATACAAGAACAATTTATGATAGAAGGAATTAAAAATATAAATTATCGCTCTTTAAAATGTGCATGTCAAAAATTTATTGAAGTAGTAGAAAAAATGAAAATAAATGGGCTATATAATTCAGTTGAATTCAATAAACTAAAATTTGAAGAAAACATGTTTATATCAACAGTGATATACTATCAAAAAAATGATTGTGGAACTACTGAATTATGGAATAGTAACTCACTTCTGTCTTTTGATTTAGGATCATATGCATATCCACTATATATGCCAATGTATAATTATATTAAATATCATACTTTTAGTAAAGAACAATTTAAGGAGATGCTTAAGGTATTTAAAGAAGGAGAAGAGTTATCTAATACTGATGAACAACTACAAATAATTTATAATTATGATATTGCAAAAGAAAGTGATTTGAAACATGCTTTAGAAGCTTTTTTAAAAAAACTAAATGAAAATAAAGGATTAGTTTATAATGAATATGTGAGAATTGCTAATTACCTTATTTCAATAAAATATACAATTGGATTTGAACATATAATTGATGAGTGCCTAAAAAAGATGCTTGAAACTTTTAAAAATGCTATGGAAAATGGTAAAAAAATTGCTGTTTATTTTTCATCTGGAATTCAACTATTAAATAAAGATGAAATTGAAGAATTTCAAAAATTCATTAATCAAATAAATGAATATTCTAAAAATTCACAAAATCAATTGATAGAATTTACTTATGAAATAGGATGCTGTTCAAAATTTTATGATTACATAGTAAAAAGTAAAAAAGATTTTATAGCTGAAAGAGGGTTTGCTAATAAATTAGATGTGCAAAAGACTGCTAATCTGCTTAAATGTAGTAGTGCTTCAGAAATTTGTAAATTTAGATTAATAATTCGATATATTTATCAAAGTTATTCAAATATAAAGGATTATTTTATGGAAGACTTAGAGGCTATTACTAATTTGTTAAATGCTATTAAATCTATAGATAAAAATGATATAGATAGAATTCAAAATTTTCAATTAAATTGTTTAATAGAACAG
This sequence comes from uncultured Mollicutes bacterium, assembly GCA_900538885.1. Classification (GTDB taxonomy): domain Bacteria; phylum Bacillota_I; class Bacilli_A; order ML615J-28; family CAG-313; genus UMGS75. The sequence continues at coordinate 10,045 of UQAI01000034.1, read as the reverse complement.
CTACAAAATGTAATTGGTATTTTATGCCAATAGACTACTTGTAGTTATAATATAAAGATATAGGACTTGTATGTATTTATGTAAAATAAAAATAATGTGTTATAATTATGTAGTGATAAATATATTTTTAAGTTTAATGAAACAGTAGTTATACTTGAGCCTACAACAAATAATTCATTAATGGTCAAGCCTTCTAACAATTTTTTTGTTTGCCTTAAATGTGATTTTGCCTACGCCGAGAATGAAACAATACCAAATGATAATGAAGCAAATAAACTTGTGAAACAGAAAGCACATAAAATGATTACCAGTAAGCATCACGACGTTTAATTTCTTCACCACTACTGTGATTACATGAATTCTTTCAGATATTCTATGCATCACACATTTAATACTGATGTTGCAAAAATAAGTTTTGACTGTGATACATCAGATTATAAAACGATGATTTCAACAATGTATGCCATTTTATACGAAATTTCTGAGGAATTAAATATTGAACGAAAAGACATAAAGGCATGTTTATCATTAAAAATGATTAACAATAAAAAAAACTATTCAATTATCATCTATGATTCTGTTCCTGGTGGTGCAGGGCATGCCAGAGGATTAGTAACATCGGATGGTAAAATGTTAAAGAGAATTATAGAAGCAGCTTTAAGAAAAATGCAAAATTGTAATTGTGATCCGTCTTGTTATAATTGCTTGAGAAGCTATGAAAATCAAAAAATTCATGAAGAACTAGATAGAAAATTGGCAATAAATTTTCTCAGTTCGTTAATTGGAAAAATATTAATAATAAATGACACTGAATATACTAGTCAAGTAAAAGAAGCAGCTTAAAAAGCAAAAATATGACTGCTAAATAACAATTATATAAAACTTTGTGCTAAACTTATATTTAAATCACATACCAATTCATATAATCTAAAAAAATGTATTCATAAATATTATTATAGCAATTACATATACAAATAGAATTACGAGGTAAAATTATGCCAAATTATATAGGAGAACAAACAGAATTAGAATTAGAAAATCAATTGATTGAGCAATTACGAGTGCAATTTCATTCAACAGAAGAAGATGATGCATTTGTTAAAGTGCACAATGATGAAACACTTTATGCTAATTTGCGAAAGCAAATTAATAAGTTAAATGGAATTGTATTATCAGATACCGAATTCAGAAGATTACTAAATGAACTTGAAAAGTATAATACAGTATTTAAATGTTCAAGAAACCTTCGCCAGATGCAAACAATAACAATGGATAATGGCGAAAAGAAAAATATTAAAATTTATGAGAAACTAGATTGGTGTAGAAATATTGTCCAAGTGGCACATCAAATTAAACAATCAGCAGAGTTTGATGGTAGATTTGATGTTACAATTTTAATAAATGGTTTACCATTACTGCAGATAGAATTGAAGAAAAATGGTGAATCGTTGGATAAAGCATTTGGCCAAATAGAGAGGTATCGAAGAACAGTATACAAGGGGTTGTTTAAATATATACAATATTTTGTAATTTCAAATGGTGCTGTTACGAAATATTTTGCTAATTCAGATAAGCCATTCAAAAAAGAAAACTTATTCACTTGGTCAGATCCCAATAATGTATTTATAAATAAATTAAGTGATTTTGTGGATGACAGATTAACAAAATGTAATATTTGCAAAACAATTTCCAATTACATTGTAATAAATGAATCAGAAAAAGATTTAATGGTGCTAAGACCATATCAAATATGGGCGGTTGAAAATTTATTGGATAGAGCATTAAACACTACAAATAATGGGTTTGTGTGGCATACGACTGGAAGTGGTAAAACTTTAACTAGTTTTAAACTTGCACAGTGTTTAAGAGATACAGGTAAATTCAACAAAGTAGTATTTTTGGTGGATAGACGAGATCTTGATAGACAAACAGTTAGAAACTTTAATTCTTTTGAAAAAGGTGCTGTTGTAAACATTGCTGGAACATATAAACTATCAACTAGTTTTTTAGATTCTTCAATTAAGATGATTACTACAACAATTCAAAAAATGTCCAATCTTTGTGCAAACAAAAAGTTTGCTGAAGCTGTGGAATTAAATAAAGGCAAAGTAGTTTTTATTATAGATGAGTGCCATAGAAGTAATTTTGGCGAAATGCGTAAACATATATTAAAAGCATTTCCAAGCGCACAAATGTTTGGATTTACTGGAACACCCATATTTGCAGAAAATATGAATGCCAGTGGTCAAACCACAGAATCTATATTTGGAGGTAAACCTGTTCATTCATATAAAATAAAAGATGCTATTAATGCACATATGGTCTTGGGATTTAATGTTCAATATTTCAAGACAATAAATGTTATAGAAAATGCGGGAAAAGATGAATCAGTGGAAGCAATTGATTCCGAAGAGTTAATAAATAGCCCAATAAGAATAGCAAACATAACGGAACACATATTAAATACATTTTCTAATATTACAATACATAAAAAATATAACGCTATTTTTGCAATATCAAGCATACCGCTATTAGTAAAATATTATGAGGAATTTCAAAAACAAATAAAAGTATTGCCAGAGGAGCAAAAAATAAAAATAGCTGCGATTTTCACATATGCACCCAATGATATTGATACAGAAGAAATAGGATCAAAAGATAAAATAGCGCAACAGCAGCTTCAAATGATAATGAATGATTATGCCAAAATAGTTAAAAAGAATTATTCAATTTCAAATTGTGCTGAATATTTTGAAGATGTTAGAGAAGACTTTAGAGATGGAAAAATAGATTTAATTTTAGTTGTAAATATGATGTTAACTGGATTTGATTCTTGGAGAATTAATACGCTATTTCTTGACAAAACATTAAAGTATCATGGTTTAATTCAAGCTTTTTCTAGAACTAATAGACTCCATGATTCAACTAAACAGTTCGGTAATGTTATTTGCTATAGGACTACACCAACTGATGTTGATCGAGCAATTGCTTTATATTCACAAGAAGATCATAATGTTGTTTTAGTCAAATCTTTTGAAGAATATCTGGAAGACTTTAGGAAGGCATTACACAATTTAAGGGAATATACTTTAACACCAACTGATGTTGATTTACTTGAGGGAGATACGGCTAAAATAGAATTTGTAAATAGATTTAGAAAAGTAGCAAAGTATTTGATATGCATGCAAAATTTTTGCGAATTTTCATTTCCAGTTACTTTGAAAGAAGATATTACAGCTGATGAATATAATTCATTCAAGTCTAAGTATTTGGAAATTTATAATGAATTTAAAAAACATCCAGAAAAAGTTTCTGTGATAGCTGATGTTTCCTTTGATATTGAACTTGTTCAAACAGACAAAATAGATGTAGATTATATATTAAATTTATTAAGAAAAATTACATCAGAAGATGGAAAAAGAACTGTCAGTATTGAAACATTAGTAAAAATACTAAGGAAATCTGCTGATCCGGTGCTAGTTAGCAAAAGAGAGTTATTAGAATTATTTATAACAACTGTATTACCTACTTTATCTAAAGATGCATCGGTAGATAATGAGTTGTCAAAATTTATAGAAGAAAAACGAAAAGCTGATCTCGATGAAATGTCTAAAGAATTGGCTATACCTTATGATGAATTAAATAAAATTGTTATAAGATATGATTATTTTAGACAAATAGACAATTCAGATATAAAGCAATTAATTACAAAAGATGTAAAAGAAAAGTATAAGGAAAAACATCCAGAGTTATTGTTTATTGAAATAGTTAATCAATTAATGGCTGAAATTAAAGACAGAATTATAAACATTGCAACACAATATACGTTATATAATTAGGAGGACAAAAATGGCAATAGATAGAGATGAATTGCTTGTAAAACAACAAACTGAGGTCGATAATAAATTATGGGCTATGGCTAATGACCTTCGTGGAAATATGGAGGCAAATGAATTTAAAAGTTATATTTTAGGATTAATATTTTACAAATTTCTTTCTGAAAAAATTATTCAAATTGTTGATGAAGAATTAAAAGATGATGATTTAACTTTTATTACTGCTTGGCAAAAAGAGGAAAAAAATAAGAAACAAAATAATTATACAGATTTGCAAAAAAGTATAGTTGAACTTTCAACAAAAACAATTGGTTATTTTTTGGAACCTAAATATTTATTTGGTGAGTTTGTAAATCAAATTAATAGAAAAGAAGGATATAGTGAATTTACGGTTGAGGATTTAAAAGAAGGTATGAAAAGTTTAATTTCATCAACTGTTGGAATTTCCTCTCAGGATGATTTTGAAGATTTGTTTGATGATATGGATTTAGATTCTAACAAACTTGGAAAGGGAGAAGCTGAAAGAAGTAAATTAATTGGAAAAATTATTTTAAATATTGAAGATTTAAAATTGGATATTTCGCAAACTAACTTTGATATTTTAGGTCATGCATATGAATATTTGATTGGTAAATTTGCAGCAAGCGCAGGTAAAAAAGCAGGAGAGTTTTACACCCCAGCACAAGTATCAGAATTATTAGCGAGAATTGTTACTTTAAACAATAAGAATATAAAATCAGCATATGACCCAACTTGTGGATCTGGCTCTCTATTACTAAGAGTTAGAAATAATATTAGCAATCCTAAATCAATTAAATTGTATGGACAAGAAATGGTATCAACAACATACAACTTAGCAAGAATGAACATGCTTTTACACAGTGTTGACTATGAAAAATTTGATATTGCAAATGATGATACACTTGAAAGACCAGCTGAAAGGCATAAAGGATTAAAATTTGATGTCGTTGTTGCAAATCCTCCATATTCAGCAAAATGGGATCCTACAGGAAAAGATGAAGATCCTAGATTTAATGGCTATGATGGTAAATATGCTCCATCATCAAAAGCAGATTTTGCGTTTCTTGAACACATGATATATCATCTTAATGATAGTGGCACATTAGCAGTTGTTTTACCTCATGGAGTGTTATTTAGAGGTTCATCTGAGGCGACTATTAGAACTAAGATAATTAAAGATTATAATTATCTAGATGCAGTAATTGGACTTCCGTCAAATCTATTTTTTGGGACTGGAATACCAACTTGTATTTTGGTACTGAAAAAATGTAGAAATAATGATGATGTTGTTTTTATTGATGCATCAAAGTATTTTGAAAATGGTAAAAATCAAAATTATTTAAGAGAAGATGATATAAATAAGATTTTAGAAGCATATAAAAATAGAAAGGATATAGACAAATATTGCCATGTAGCAACACTAAAAGAAATAGAGAATAATGAATATAACTTAAACATCCCTAGATACGTTGATACATTTGAGGAAGAAGAACCAATTGACATTCATCAAGTTATGAATGAAATTAATCAGTTAGAACAAGAACGAGCCAAGTTAGATAAAGAAATTGAAAAATATTTAAAGGAATTAGGCTTATAAGGTGAAATTATGGATAATAAAAAAAATAAAATCCTTAATGTTCCAACTTTGAGATTTGAGGAATACACAGACGAATGGAATAAATTCGCCTTGTCAGACTTCGTAACTCGCATTACAAGAAGAAATAAAAACAACGAATCTTCGTTGCCGTTGACGATTTCAGCACAATATGGACTTGTCGATCAAATCACATTTTTCAATAAAACCGTAGCAAGCGTTGATTTGTCGGGATATTATCTTTTGTATAACGGTGATTTTGCGTACAACAAAAGTTATTCTAACGATTATGCTTGGGGTGCGGTTAAACGTTTGGACAAATACGAAAAAGGTTGTTTATCAAGTCTCTACTTTGTTTTTCGTCCGACCGATAAAGTTGATTCCGACTATCTTACACATTATTTTGAAACGAATAAATGGCATAAAGGCATTTCTGATATTGCAGGAGAAGGCGCAAGAAATCACGGCTTATTGAATATGTCGGTTGATGATTATTTTGCTACTAAACATTATTTGCCAACATTGCCAGAACAACGAAAAATTGCCGATTTTCTAAACCTAATTGTTAAGCGAATAGAGATACAAAACAAAATCATTAGCAAGTATGAATCCCTTATTAAAGGACTTTGCGAATATATTATTACAATTGCAAACGGACATCCAATTAGATTAGGAGAGATATCTACAATATACCAACCCCAAACTATTACGCAAGCAGAACTAAGTGAAAATGGTGCTTATCCTGTCTTTGGGGCTAACGGAATAATAGGTTATTATCATCAATTTAATCACGAAAAAGCGCAAATCATCATCACTTGTCGTGGTTCAACTTGTGGTACCGTGAATATGTCTGTTCCAAATTCTTGGATAACAGGAAATTCAATGGTTATAAATGTTGATGGATATGAAAGTATAGTAGATAAGCAGTATCTATTTTATTATCTGAAAACAATATCTTTTAAGAGTATGATTTCTGGCTCGGGACAACCTCAAATTGTCCGTAAGCCTCTTGTTGATTTACTGATCTCATTACCTGAGTTGAATACACAAGTTAAATATCGCTCAATCATTGCTACTATTGAAAAAAAACTGGTAAAAGAAAAAGATATGCTTTCTCGCCTAACTGACTTAAAAGCATATCTTCTATCAAATCTCTTTATATGAACAAGTTAGAGAGCAGATATCTTTTCTGCTCTTTTAATTTGTTTAAGATGATCCGCTCGATATTTATCTTTTTATCAATAGAAAAGAGAATTTTGATATAGTTTTGTTGTTCGCAAACAGAAGGAACAAAACAAGGAATACTGTTTATATCTTTTAGATATGCGCAATCCATAGTCCCACGTACAGTAATCCTCTTTATCTGCTTTCGAAAATAGGTTGTTTGCATATAGTAATAAAGATATTCCGTCAAAATAAGTTTGGAAGGAACTATGCCTAAAATGCCTTGCTTTGTCGCGACGGGGTACTTATTTATTGATATACTACCTATTGTTGCACCATTTGAATAAATAATTGAATTATCTGGAACCATCCACGCAGACGATTTTTTTAATCCCAATTCCGAAATATAATCGTTATTATGGATAATATATTTCGTGTTTAAGTCTTCAATTTTTATAAAAGGAATCGTTCCTCCTGCATAATAGTCTTTATTCTCGGTTGCTGGGGTGCCTCCTTCTCCTGCCTTTACATATAAGTCTTTGAAAGAGTAACGCAATCCTTTTCTGTCAAGCAAATAATCCAAAAGTCCTTTAATTAGCGATTTTTACTCACTATTGAAAGAACTTTGTCGCAAAATGCTTTCGAGTATAGCAGAATACAAACCCTTGGGTGAATTATGTTCGATAACAACAGGTAAATTAGATGCAAACGCAAATAATCAAAACGGTTTATATCCGTTCTTTACTTGTGGGAAAGATACGCTTTCAATAGATAATTATGCTTTTGACGGTGAAGCGATTTTAATTGCTGGCAATGGCGATATCGGACATACAAAATACTATTATGGTAAATTTAACGCCTATCAACGTACTTATGTTTTAATGGGTTTTAAGGCAGGCGCTCAATTTGTAAAAATGGGAATAGACACGTATTTGCCGCAAAAGATTTCAGAAGAAACACAAGGCGGTGCAATGCCATATATAAAACTTTCAACATTAACTTCGCTAAAAATCCCTTTTACAACCGAAGAAAAACAACTCTCAATTAGAAATCATTATGATACAATAGCCCAAAAGGTAGAAAACGAAACGAAAATGTTAGACCTTTTATTGCAGCAGAAATATTATTTTCTCAATGTCATGTTTATATAAACATAGCGTTGAGAAAGTATTTGCGTTGCTTTTGTAGATAATTTAAGAATAACGTTTCTAACTCTATTTTGTCTTGAATGCGCTGTATTTTATCGGCAAATTTCACTTGCTCTTCGTATATTGGCATACGTGTTTCATACGACAAGAAATCTTCCGGATATACAGCCATTCTCTCATAAACAGTGCCTTGCTCGTAACGTCTTATTCTGCCTATAAAATTTGCGTTTGTTAAAAACAGTTCTATATAAGCGGGATACACCGTATCGGCTATTTCAAACGTTACATATATCGGCGAAAATATTAAATCGCCATAAGTATTGAGACATATCACGCCAAATTTCAAATTTGCCGGATTATAACAAATATCGTTAAAGTGCGTTACTTTATATTGCTTATCTTCGTTTTTGACGAGAAAATCCCTGTCGTATCGCTCTGTTTTTGGTGAAACTCCTTCCTTTGATAAAGTTCCGTGAGTAAATGTGCCGTTTTTACTGCAATATTCCTTACGCTCGGTCAAAATATCTTTAAGTGTTACATAACCCAGCGACGTGTCATTGTGAACCGATTTGAAATATCTGTTACAAAGTTCTTTCTTTAAGACCTTCAAATCACTAATGATTTTGTTTTGGACTTCTATGCGTTCGTCAATTTTATCAATGAACCTCGATATTTTTTGTTGTTCATCAATGGTTGGGTATGCAATAGAAATCTTTTTCAATTCATCTGCTTGCAAATGAACGATTGATTTCCCTTGTGCAATTCGTGCAATATCATATTTTCTCACCGAATTTATTTGATTACTCAAAAAAGCACCGTCTAAATCACTACGAATAACAGTTAAATCGCCACCAAGTAAAATGTCGTCATAAGGAATACAGACTGATGTCGCAATATCTTCGGCTGTTTCGCCAGAACATGGAATGATTACGTCGTTCTTTTTGCTATGAAATAATATTGTTGGGTCTAAATTCGTTTTGCTCTTTATTTTTTTTGCGATTGCGGTTTTATATGTCGTATAAAGTTCTCCATATAGAATGCACGGAATTCCGTCACTTGACAAATTTTCCTTTGAAATGCCATATCCTTTACGAAAAGTGCAGACCTTGCCCATAGACGAAACTTGCCATTCGCCACTGTAATTAGGGAATCTCAAAGTTGGAACATTAAACAATTTTAATCCTTAATGTGGTAAAATGCTTCTTTTAGGAGGTAAATATAATGAAAAAAACAATTAATGCTATAGTAGATGAATGGAGATGTGAAAAAGTAAGGTACGTAAAAGAATCAACGATGTCTGCGTATAATTTGATTATTGATAAACATATCTTAAAAGATTTTGGAGAAATCAAAGTAGATGAAATTAAAAATTCCAACATACAAACATTTATTAATAAAAAAATTGATAGCGGACTATCGGAAAAAACTTGTCGTGATATTTTAGTGGTATTAAAAATGCTTATTAATTATTCAGTGAAGAAAGAATATCGTTCTACAATGTTTATTGAAATTATTTTTCCAACAAAAAGAAAAAATAATCAAATAGAGGTATATTCTAAAGAAGAAGAAAATAAAATTATAAATCATATTATTTCCAACTTTACATTCAAAAATTTAGGAATTTTGATATGTCTATATTCAGGAATAAGGATTGGTGAAATCTGTGCATTAAAATGGAAAGATATTGATATTGAAAAAAATATAATTTCTATTTCAAAAACACTACAAAGGATCTATACAAGGAACAACAAGACAAAAATAATGATTGATTCGGCAAAGACAATAAATTCCAACAGAGAAATTCCTTTAGCGGAAGTGTTATATAAAATAATTAAACCAATATATGAGATTGTAAATAAAGATTATTATGTTATAACTAATTCTGCAAAGTATACTGAACCTAAAACGTATAGAAACTATTATTGTGAATTACTACATCTCTTAGGTGTACGTAAACTGAAATTTCATTGTTTAAGACATACATTTGCAACAAGATGCATAGAAGCAAATGTTGATTATAAAACGTTAAGCGTTATTTTAGGACATTCAAATATATCAACAACATTAAATTTATATGTTCATCCAGATTATGAACAAAAGAAAAAATGTATCGACAAAATGAGTAGATTATTACAATAATATTAAGTGAAAAAATTTGAATATAAATTATTTAAAATAAATTAGATGTCAGTAATTTAAAAAAAAGCAAATAAAAAAATGCAATTAGTGTCAATAACTTTGCACTTTTACAAAAAAAATCTTATTTATAAGCGAAATTATTT